>JAUMYI010000043.1:5689-14348 GCA_030528705.1 Comamonadaceae bacterium
TGGCTTCGATGTGCGTGCTGCCCACGTCCACGCCCGTGACCGGCACGGCCACCTGGCTATGGCCCGCTGGAATGGTCACCGTCTCGGGCACCGTGCAGACCTGTGCGTTCACACAGCGCAGCCGCACCGTCACCGCATCGGCGCCGCTGCTGACGTTGCCATTGACGATGCGCTGCACGCGCAGCTCCCCATCACTGCCCCAGTGGTAAAGCTGCATGCCTTTGCCCACCACGATCTTGCTGCCGCTGTAAGGATTCAAGCGCAGGGCAGCCCCTTCACGCACCGTCACCTGAACGTTCTTGCCCACCAAGCCCGGGGCCGACAAGACGATGTCCGTCTGCCCGGCGCTCAGCGCCTTGATCGTCAGGGGCTGGCTGGCATAGACCTGCCCTTCGGGCACCAGCAGTTCAGCGGGAGAGGCGGAGGCCACAGCGGACGAGCTGCTGCTGGCTGTGATGGCGATGCCCCCTGGCGGGGCCGCCTTGGACAGCAGCACGCGCAGTGTGCGCTCCAGCCCTTCGTTGGTGGTGATGTCGCCGCTGGGCTCCGCCTGGATCGCAATGGCATCGACCAGCACCGTGCCGCTGGCCGGTTGGTAGCCCGCCGCACTGGCGGTGAGCTGGGCTGTGCCCAAGGCCACACCTTGCAGCGTGAACTGGCCGCTGCTTTGCCCGGCTGCGATGCTGGTGGATGCAGGCGCCTGTGCCGCCGCCGTGTTGGAGCTGCTCAGGCTGACTTGCAGCCCGCCTGCCGGCGCGGGCTCCGTGGTGTGCAGCGGCACCTCGGCGATGGCGCCTGGGGCCACGACGATGCTGGCAGGCAGCACCAGCGCCTTGCCGCGCACGGTCAGCGTGGCCATGGCATCGGCAAAGCCCTGGGCCCGTGCGGACAGACGGCTTTGCCCGTCGGCCAGGCCGGTGACTTCAAAACGGGCGCTGCGCTGGCCGGCTGGCACCACCACGCTGCTGGGCGCAGCCAATACGCTGGCATCGGTGTTGAGCAGTTGCACGGTGGTGCCGCCTGCGGGTGCAGGTTCAGGCAGCGACAAGCTCATCGGATAGGGCCGCCCCACGCCCAGCGTCGGCTTGCCGGGCGCCAGCGACAGCGGCGGCAGCTGCACGACTTCCACCAGGGTTTCGGCCATGCCCAGCTGGGCGTGGCTGAGGGTGATGCGGGTGCTGCCCAACGCACTGGCCTGCAACTCGATGTCGCCGCCCGATTGGCCTGCGCCAATCGTGACGCGGCTGGCTGTGGAGGCCACCGAGGGCACGCTGCTGGCCACGTCCAGCACCACGCCCGCGCCGCCAGCGGGCTGCGCCAGGCTGGCGCGCAGCAGGGCCACGACGCCCGGGCTGAGCCGCAGCCGCGCGGGCTCCAGCGACAGCGGCGCCTGGCCCACTTGCACCAGCCCATCCTGCACCAGATAGGGAATGCCCACCAAGCCCCAGATGACCTGGCCGCGAATGGTGCCTGCTGGCACGGCAATGGCATTGAGCGCATTGCCATGTGCGCGGTTGCCAGCGCCGACCGGCGAAGAGGCCAGATCCATTTGCACGGCGGGGCCGCTGTGGTGGCGCAACTCAGTGTGGCGCAGCACTGGCGAGGCCGATTCGATGGCCACGCCCGCGCCGTATTCGATGACCACGTGCTCCAGCAGGGTGCGGGCATCGTCGGTGCCAGGGCCAAAGCGCCACTGACGCCAATCGCCCGGCGCCGGCGTAGCGGCATCGGAGGTAATCACAATGGGCGCAGCGGCCGTGCCCACGGCCTGCAAAGCCCCTTTCTTGAGGGTGAAGCTGGCCCCTTGGGCCATGCGCACGGTGACCCCAGGCTGGATGCTCAGAAGGGCGTTGTTGTCAAGCACCACGTCGCCCTGCAAAAGATAGGGGGACTGGGCCGCCGTCCAGGTCTGATGACTGGCAATGCTGCCGCTGACCACGGTCTGGGCCTGCGCGCTGCTGGCCAGCAGCGTGAGCAGCGCAGCCCAGAGCATGCACAACAGCCACGCGGCGGCCTGACGCTGCCTGTGCCACTTGCGCCGCTGCGGGGCTTTGCCATGCCAGTCGGCAGTTGTTGGGGCAAGGGGGCAGGAATCAGGGCAAGAAGAGGGCACGGACGTCATGGAGCTTTCCCTTTGAATCGCTTGGTGTGGCTGCAGGGGGAAGGGATTGGGTGGCGGGGTGTGGATTGCATGGCGTCGCGAGCCTTCCCTTTACAACCCGCCACAGGCGCGCGCCAGAGCGTGCTGGGCGGTCGCGTGGATGGCATGGTTTTGCAAAACTGCGGCCCGATAGGCAGCCCAGCCGCCTTGCACCACGTAAATCGGCACCGAGGCAGCAGCGTGCCCCTTGGGCGACGGGGCCTGCCGCTGCGCGGCATGCAGGGCTTGCAGCACGGCCGAGGCATCGCCCGGCGCAAGAAACACCACGGCAGCCTGCGTGGCCTGTTTGCTGGCGCGGCGCTGCAGGCGCTGCTGCAAGCGCAGCAACTGCCCGGCCACCGCCTGCGCGGATGCGCTGGCCCTGGCATCGAGCACCAGCGCAGGCGCCAGGGGCAGGCGCTCTGCTTGCCCATCTGGCGGCGCGGCGCCCAGCACCAGCTGCCAGTCAATGCCCTGCCCCAGGCCCATGATCCATTGCTGCGCCGTGATGGCTTGCGCCAGGCCGCGGCGCTGCTCCAACCAGGCCGGCGCACCGCCGCGCAGCGCCGTGATCTGCCAGCCCTTGCGCCGCAAATCCATGCAAGCTTGGTTGAGTTCGGCCACGTCCAGGCCGCTGCCAACCAGCACAGCCTCGCCCTGCGCCAGAAAAGCCTGATGGGGCAAATCGCGCAAGGGCAAGGCGATGGCCCCTTCCAGCGCATCGGCGCGCCAGCCATGCCGCCGCACATCGACCAGTCGCACAGGCGCAGCCTGTGCCTTTGTCAGCTGCTGGCGCAGTTGCGCAGGGGTGATCCAGCACGGGCCGTCCAGCTTCAACACGCCTTGCTGCCTGGGCCAGGCCATGGGCTCGGCCTGGCCTTGAAACTCCTGGGCGCGGCAAATGGGCGCCTGCCCTCCTGCTTCACCCTCAGCATGGTGGTCATGGCCTGCGGCCTGGCATGGCCCAGCCAGGGGCAGCGCCAACGCCACGGCGGCCAATAGGCGCGCCCTTGTACAGGATTGCCGCTTGCGGCAAAGGTCAAGGGCTGCGGCGCTGCAGCTTGGGCTTGGGCCTGAGATGAAATCCGCGGTGCTCATCATGGTGCAGCAATGAGTCAATGCCGATCAATGCCTGCCGCCAGGGCGGCGAGCTGGCTGCCAGCGCCACCGGGCCAGCAGTACCAGGCCCGCCGCCGCTGCCAACAACCAAAGCGCGCCGCCGATCGGGATGGGCCGAGCGCCTTGCGGTGGTTGCTCAAGGCCAGGCAAGGGCCCGGACTGGATGACTGGGCCGCCAGGATCGCGAATGCGGCCATTGGCTGCAAGATCGTCATCGCCCAGGCCGCCATCGGTGATGGCGTAACGGATGGCGCGGCCCGCAATGTGCAATTGATGCGGCACGTACCAGACGCTGCGACCCTGCGAGCCGGGCGTGGGGCCGTACTTGAGATAGCCGGTGATGTGCTGCAAATCGGGCCACTCGGTGCTGACCGTCACCGTGCTGCCAGGCTCGCAGCCGACCAACTCGAAATCCAGCACGCCATGCGGGAACAGCAGCACTTCAAACAGCGGCAACAAGCCTTGCGCACGCCGCACGGAGGTATTGGCCGGGTTGAAGCGGCACTGCGGCCCGCCACCGCTGATGGAGACGCTGACGGTGCCCGTGCCAGTGGGCGTGGCGGCGCTGAAGCGGCGCTCATCCGGCGCCTGGGCGGGCTGGTTGCGCAGGCGCAGCGCCACGCCTTCATGCACCTGCGCCGCACTGGCCAGCACGGCCAATGCCCCGGGCTGCGCATTGGCGCGCATGGCAGGCGCCGTGGCCACGCCCTGGGCATCGGTCAGCGCCTCGGCCTGCGTCACGTCACCGACAAAGAACACCGATGGGCCGCTGGCTGGGGCACTGAAGCGCACCCGCTGGCCAGCGACGGGCTGCCCCTGTGCATTGGTGATGCGCACCTGCAGCGGCTGCGCATAGGGGGTGTGCACTGCCGCCGCTTGCCCATCGCCGCCATGCACCGCAAGGGTGTGAATGGGGGATGCGGGTGCAAGGTTCTCCAACACAAACTGCACGGCGTGCAGCGCCCCGGCTGCGCTGGCGCTCGCGTGGTAGTGGCCTTGCTGCCCATTGGCCGTGAGCGCGGGGGAATGGGCCAGCCCCTGGGCATCGGTCAAGGCGCGCGCCTGTAGCAGGCCGCCAGCAAAGCGGGCCGAGGCGCCGCGCTCTGGCAGGGTGAAAAGCACCTCCTGAGCGGCCACTGGCTGGCCCTGCCCATTGCTGACGCGCACCTGCAAGGTCTGAGCGAAAGCTTGGTGGATGCGGGCGCTTTGGCCGTGGCCGGCCACCACCTCCAGCGCCAAGGGCTGGGCATCGGCGGCCAAGTTGGTCAGACCAAAACGTGCGGGCGCCACGCCCGCCATGTCGGGCAATTGCGCCAAGGCCTCGAAACTGCCTGCCGTGGCATTGGCCTGCATCACCGGCGCATGCGCCAGGCCCTGTGCATCGGTGTGGGCCGTGGCCTGCAATCCTGCGCCGACAAAGCGCGCAGACGCGCCGCCATCGGGCAAGACAAAGCGCACCGGCACGCCAGCCACGGGGCGCTGATCGGCATCGGTCACGCGGGCTGCCAGCACTTGCGCAAAGGCCTCGCCCACCAGCGCACTCTGGCCCCAGCCGGCGTGGGCTTCAATGCCGTGGCCTGGCTGTGGCACGGCAGAGCCATCGGCGGCAGCCAAGCCCAGCCACTGGGCCAGGGCGATTTGCAAGGCCCGCTGCGAGGCCAGGCCATCGAGCGCATCGGCCAGCACGAAGGCGGCGGCCAGCTCAGTCAGCGCCCGCTCGCTCTGCCCAGCATCCCAGGCGGTGCGAGCGGCCTGCACGGCCGTGCGGATGTCGGCCAAGACAGGCTGCTGGCCAGCGGCGCTGAGCAAGTCGTCCACCTGGGCCTGTACCGCCGCCAAATCCACGGTGCGCACCGTGAATTGCCATTGCCGCAGCTCTTGCGCCGCCTGGGTGTCGGACAGCGCCGAGTGCAAAACGGATGCCTGCGCCTGCGACGGCAGCGTGATGCGCGCCACAGTGCGGCTTTGCTGGCCCACGCCATGGCTGCTGCGCCATGTGGCCTGGCCGGCCTGCGCGCTGCTGGGCGCAGGGTCGGCCTGGGCAATGGCCGCGCCGCTGGGCAATGCGGTGCTCAATTGCAACTCGCGCGGCGCATCGCCCTGGTTGTGGATGGTGGTGACCAACTCCACTTGAGAAGCTGCCAGCATGGGCTCCACGACGGGCGGTGCCAGGCGCTGCGCCAACTCTTCGGCCAGCCATTGCGCCAAGGCCGGTTGCGAGGCGGCCTGCCCCAGCAGATCAAAGCCTGCCGCGTACACCATGCCCAAGCCGGCGTTTGCGCTCAGCACGGCAGGCTCGCCGCTGCTGTAGTGGGCCACGGCTTGCCCCTGGCCTGTTTGCAGCGCCCAGGCCGGGCCGCTCAGCGGGATGGAGGCCTGGCTTGCCGCTCCAGCCTCGATGCGCAGTGTCTGCGCGCCCGGCAGCGGCGCATCGCCATAGCCCCCCTTCCACAAGCCAGCCAGCGTGGCCGAGTGGACATGGAGCCGGCCATCGAGCACCAGTGTCGCGCCGCGCATGGCGGCGGCCTGGGTTTGCGCAACCCACTGCTGCGCCCAATTGGACAGATCACCATGCAGCCACAGCAGGCTGTAGTGGCCCGAACGCAGCGCCTGGCCGTAGGCTTGGGGCGAAGTCACGATCATCGCTTCCAAGCCTCGGGCGCCGAACAATTGCTGCACCGCCTGGCGCTGGGCTGCCGGGCAGTTGGCAGCGGCATCCGGGCAAGCGATATAAACCAAAGCGCGCATGCCCTGCTGCAACGTTTGCTCAGCCAGGAGTTGTTGCGCATCTTCGATTTGCACACGCACGCTGTTGCTGTTGTCCGATGGCCTCGGGTCGGTCAGGGCGGCCCCGATCACGGCGCTGAGCAGCAAATGCTGGGCCTGTGTGGGCAGCACCTCCAGCTCCAGAGTGAGCGTGGCGGCATCGCCCGGTGCCAGCGCGCCCAGCGTCCATTTGCCCTGCTCCAGGCTGCCTCGGGAAGCTTGCCAGGTGCGCATCGCCGCCTGCTCGGGCAAGGCCAGTTGCACTGCGGCATCGCTGACTGCGGCGGGGCCCTGGTTCGACGCCTGGAGTGTGGCCGTGACTTTTCCGCCCACGCGCACGGCCTGCGCGGATGCTGTCAGGCTGATGGCCAGATCGGCCTGCTCACCCGCAGCCCTTGGCGCGCCCCGGCGCTTGCTGAACACATAGCCTTGGGCTTGACTGCCTGCCCCAAGCTGGATGCCTGAGATCGAGCCAGGCGCAGCATTGCCCCCTGCATTGCCGACCAGGCTATTGCCATCGACCAAGCCGGCGACCTGGGCCACGGCCAAGTTGTAAACGCCAGGTTGAAGGCCCGCGAATTGGAAGCTGCCATCGGCCTCGGTATGGGCTGTGACGGCCACCGCAGCGCCACTGGCAGTTTGTGTGCCCTGCAATTGCACGGCCACAGCGCCGATGGGCGCTTCGCCCTGCTCACGAATGCCGTTGCCATTGTCGTCTTGGTAGACCTGGCCCGACAGTTGCGCATGCTGCGAAGCGGCAAAACCCAGGCGGTATTCGCCTGGGGTATTGGCATCGAAAAGGTTGATGTAGTGGCGCCACTGCCGGTTGTCGTCACGCTCGCGCGAGAGCCAAACGTTCTCGGCTGGCACGATGCGGCCGTCCGAGCGCAGCACCGGCCCAATGGGGCGCTGACCGCGATGGGGATCGGCCACCTTGGCATAAGCCAGACCTGTGGCTACGGCGGGAAAACGCAGCATTGCAGCCTCACCGCCTTGCGTGCTCAAGCGCGCATGCGCGCTGTGATCGACCACTGCCGTATCCACGCCATCGGACTCATAAACCCGCAACACATCGCCATCGCGCGCCAGAAAATCGCGGATCAGGTCGCGCCCGGGAAGATCAACGCGCACATCGCGCACTAAGGTATGCGCATGCACATCGCGAATCAGGGAAGTGACCGCACCGCCCAGCGCATCGGCATGGCTGAAACGGGCATCGAACTCAACGAATTTGCCCGACAGCGTGGTGTGCATGTTCCAGCGCCCCGTGGCGGTTTCGCCGCCAGCGATGTCGCCAAAGTCCAGCAGCAGGCTCTTGCCTGCTGGCTGGTCGGCCACAAAGCCGCTGAGAATCTCAAAGCCAATCAATAGCCCAAGATCGTTTTCGACGATCCTGGGCTGGGCGGTATCAATGCTGGTTTTGTAGGAGGTGCCTGCCCCGACATTGCGAATGCGCACCCCCAGCGTGAAAGGCTCGGGGGGCTCAACCTCTGGAGTAAACGCGTCATCGCCATGCACGTCGCGCGGCAGAAAATAATCCAACTGCAGCAGCGGCTGGGGGCGCACAACGATGAATTCGGGCGTGACCTCGACGGTTTCGCTCTTGCCACCCAGCGTATAGCTGAGCTTGGCCCCCACGTAGTAGAGCTTGCCTTCGGGCCTGCTGCCACCCGTGCCTTGCGCAGGAATGATGAGCCAATGGATGTTGGCTGCCTGGCCTTCGTGGATGGTGCCACCGTCCAGGCTCTGGATACCGCTGACGTGGTCGGTGCGATAAAAGAAGGGGGCGCCAACGGCACTGGGGTCGGAAGTGGCCGCCAATGGATTGTTGTCGGCATCCATGAACTGCAGCTCGACACGCACATCGCGCAGCTTTTGATCGGGCAGGCCATTGGTGATGAGCATGCGCGCATCAAAGGCTTGCCGCTCCAAGGAGAGCTTTTGCTCAATGACGATCTTGACTTCGGCACAGACCGAGCCCCCCATCTGAGCCCACACGGGGCCTGCTATCTGCCAAAGCAGCAGCAGAAAAAGAATCAACCAAACGCAACGCCACGCGCCATGGCATCCCTTGCTCCCCTCTCGCCCCATAGGATTCTCCCCATGCTACTTTTTGCAGCATTCTAAATACCGGGCCAGAGAAAAGGCAAATCACATACACAAGCAACTAACTGAAGCCAAACCAAGGGGGTATAGCGCCTCAAAAACAGCAATGCGCGCGCGCCATGCGCAACTAAGGGCGCGCCCACATCCATCAAGAATAGGCCCAAAAAAAGGAGCCAATTGGCTCCTCTTCGATAAGGCCGCGCACTCTGCTGTGGTGCGCAACATGGAATGTGGAGCGGGAAACCGGTCTCGAACCGGCGACCTCAACCTTGGCAAGGTTGCGCTCTACCAACTGAGCTATTCCCGCGTCAATCCTTCAAAGCCTTGCTTTTCCGGAAAGCGCGCATTCTAGCACAGGTTTTTGCCGTGGCAACGCAAGCTGCCGCACAATGGGCTCCGTCTCGTCATGTGCCACTGGGCCGCGCCCCTCATTGCGCACATGTCGGTCGCGCTGTGCTGTGATACAGCCCCACCTTAGAGCGTGTTATGCACTTTTCGCCCCCCGCGAGAGCGCCCCGGCGTGTGCAG
>JAUMYI010000044.1 GCA_030528705.1 Comamonadaceae bacterium
CTAAGAGCCTGTGCACACGATCTCTGTGCAGTCTGCAAAAGCGCGGCCTTGGCGGGCCTGCGGCGTGGTGCGCCTTGCAGTCCGTGCCAAGCCCGTACGGCAGCCTTTGCGTCGAAATCATGCGTCAGGCCCCAGGGCGCGGCACAAAGTCGCACCCTTTGGCAGCCAGAGGGGAAAAATTTGCGGGCGCTATTGTGTCCGCTGCCTGGGCGGCTCAGCCCCGGCCGCGCGGCTTTCTAGGGTTAACCCCAGGGCGGTTTACAGCGCCCATGCCATCACATGGTCTTGGGCGGAAACTTGCTGTACCACAGGCCATAGACCGTGCAAGCGGCGCAAAAGCCCACGGCCCAATCCAGCGTGGTCAGCACCATCACGGCAATGCAGGGCACTTGCCACATCGGGCTGCCCAGGTAGGCCAGCAGCAGCGAGACGGCGCTGGCAATGAACAGCAGCTTGTTGGCAAACATCTTGGCGCCAGCGTTTTCTTTCTTGCCGCCCCAGCCGCGCGCCTCGAACAGCTTGGCCCACACGCGGTGCGAGGGGCACTTGTAATGGCCGATGAAGCCGCGCACCAGGCCTTGCACCATGGGCGCGGCCATCAGCCAGGGCGACCACAGCAGCGCCGCGCCGCAGAACAGGAAGTTGACGAAAGACTCCCAGCGTGTGACGTGGGACCAGACGGGGGGCAAATCAAAGCGAAGCATGGCAAAACCTCTGCAAAATGGGACACACGAACGCATCGCCCCGCAGCAGGCCAGATGAGCGGGCCGCCACGGGGCGGCTGGATATTACATGTTTTTTGAATGTTTTCACCATTGGCGCTGGCAAAAATCAGTGCCGTCTCATCCCGCCATAACACGCTCTAGACGCGCAAGATGTGCCAGAAAATCGCAACCGCCTAGCGGGCGGTACCGGGCGGATGGCCGCCCATTTTTTTGAGGAAACACAGCATGACTTTTCACCCCTTTCCCCAGGCGGCCAGCCGCCGTCAGACCTTGGCATTGCTGGCTGCCGGCTTGGCCGCCTCCTGGCTTGCGGGCGCAGCAGTGGCGCAGGAGAAATATCCGGCCCGGTCGGTGACGCTGGTGGTGCCGCAGGCCGCCGGCGGCGCCAACGACGTGTTGGCGCGCGTGCTGGCGCAGCGCCTGGCCGAGCAACTGGGCCAGAGCGTGGTGGTGGACAACCGCCCTGGCGCGGGCGGCACGCGCGCCACTGCCGCGCTGAGCCGCACGCGCGGCGATGGCTACACCTTGCTGTTGACGACCGACAGCGCCCAGGTCATTGCCCCGGCGCTGTACAAGAACCCGGGCTTCGATCCCGAGCAGGACTTCATCCCCGTAGCGCCCATTGCCCGCGCTGGCTACGTGCTGGTGGCGCACCCGGACTTTGGCGCCAACGACGTGGCCGGCCTGATCGCGCTGGCCAAGGAAAAGCCGGGGCATTACGCCATTGCCTCGGCGGGCAATGGCACGCTGAACCATTTGATGGCCGCACTGCTGCAAAAGGCCGCTGGCATTGAGCTGCTGCACGTGCCCTACAAGGGCTCGGCGGCGGCGGCGACCGATGTGGTGAGCGGGCAGGTGCCGCTGTCGGTGCAAAGCCTGCCTTCGGTGCTGGGCTTCGTGCAGTCGGGCAAGCTCAAGGTGCTGGGCGTGGTCAACCCCGAGCGCACGCCGGCGCTGCCCGATGTGCCCACCATCAGCGAAACCCTGCCGGGCTTTGGCGCCGCGCCCTGGTATGCGCTGTTTGCGCCGGCGGGCACGCCCGAGGCCATCGTCGCGCAGCTGCAGGGCGAGGTGCAGCGCGCATTGGCGCACCCGCAGATGTTGGAGAAACTCAGCGCCCTGGGCTGCGAGCCGTTTGTGGGCACGGCCGCGGATCTGGGGCAGTTGGTGCGCAGTGACCGCGCGCGCTGGGCCAAGGCCGTGCAAGAGACGGGCGTGAGCATTGACTGAGTGTCGCTGGCCTGCGGCCTGGCTGTTTTTGCGCAGGATTGCCCGCCGCGCAGAGCTGGTGAACAGGCGCTCACAACGCCGCAGGCGCAGCGCCGTGGCTCAGCCCAGGCAGGCCAGCACGGCGGCCAAGGCCAGCGGGGCGGTGTCGGCGCGCAGGGTGCGCGGGCCCAGGCCGATGGGCTGGAATTGGTGCTGGCGCGCCAGTTGCTCCTCGGCCTGGCTGAGGCCACCTTCGGGGCCGGAGAGCACGCACAGGCTGCGCAGCCCGCTGGGGTGAGGCGGCGCTGCTGCGGCAGCGGCCTGCGGCAGCAGTTGCTGCTGCGCCAGCCATTGCGCCAGCGGCATGGCGTTCGGCGCCAGGCTGAGCAGCAGGCGCGTGGCGGGCAGGGCCGGCTGGCGCAGCAGCTGCGCCAGCGTGCCGGGCTCGGCAATGGGGGGCACGCGGTTGCGGCCGCATTGCTCGCAGGCGGCGATGGCAATGCCTTGCCAGTGGGCGCGCTTTTTGTCGGCGCGCTCGCCCTTGAGGCGCAGCACGCTGCGCTCGGTCATCACCGGCAGGATGCTGGCCACGCCCAGCTCGGTGGCTTTTTCTATCAGCCAGTCCATGCGCTCGTTGCTGGGCATGCCCACGGCCAGGTGCAGGGCCAGGGCGTTTTCGCGCGGGCGCTGGCTCTGGCCGTCGATGCGCACCTGCACGTGGCTGCGGCCCATGGCGGTGATGGTGGCCTGGTATTCGCTGTGGCTGTCCGCGTCGGCGCCGGGGAACAGGCACAGCGCCTGGCCAGGCTGCATGCGCAGCACCTGCACGTGGCGCACGGCGCGCGCGGGCAGGGCCAGCTCGGCGCCAGGCGTCAGCGGCTCGGGCACGTGGATGCGTGGGGCGGTGGCGCTCATGGGCGGTTTGAACAGGTTCTTACATCCGACCGAAGGAGAAGGCCTCGGTCTGCGGCGTTTGCTCGATGGCATCGACCAGGCGCAGCAGCGGCCGCAGCTCGCGGTAGCGGCTGGCGGTGCTGCGGATGTAGTGGATGAAGCGCGGCGTGTCGGCCAGATACTGGGGCTTGCCGTCGCGCAGCGTCAGCCGCGCGAAGATGCCGGCCACCTTGAGGTGGCGCTGCAGGCCCATCCATTCCACGGCGCGGTAGAACTCGCCAAAATCGCTGGCCCAGTCCGGCCGCGCGGCCAGCAGGCCGGCCTGGCGCGCGCGCTCCCAGTAGCGCACGGCCAGGTCGATGACGAAGTCTTCCTCCCAGCTGTGGAAGGCATCGCGCAGCAGGCTGGCCAG
This sequence comes from Comamonadaceae bacterium, assembly GCA_030528705.1. Taxonomy (GTDB): domain Bacteria; phylum Pseudomonadota; class Gammaproteobacteria; order Burkholderiales; family Burkholderiaceae_C; genus Lampropedia. Next base: position 3,241 of record JAUMYI010000044.1, read on the forward strand.
GTCGTAGGTCAGCGGGCCGCGCAGCGCGTCCTGGAAGTCCAGCAGCCCGCTCAGGCGCGCGGGCGCGCCGGCCTCGGCCGGGGCCACCATCAGGTTGCGCAGCATGTAGTCGCGGTGCACGAACACGCTGGGCGCTTGCAGGTTGTGCGCCACCAAGGTGTCGAACACGCCCTGCAGTTGCTGGCGCTGCGCCTCGCTGAGCGGCACTTGGCGGTGCGCGGCGATGTACCAATCTGGGAACAGTTGCAGCTCGCGCTGCAGCACGGCGGCGTCGTAGGCGGGCAGGGCATCGGGCCGGGCGCGGGCTTGCATTTGCACCAGCCAGTCCAGCGCCTGCAGCATCAGCGGCTGGGCGCGCTCGGGGGCGTAATCCGGCGCCAGGTGCTGCAAGGCGGTGTGCTGGCCCAGGTCGTTCATCAGCACAAAGCCGCCGGCCTCGTCCACGGCCAGCAGCTCGGGCACGGCCAGGCCAGCCTCGCGCAGCAGCGCGGCGCTGGCCAGAAAGGGCGCCAGCGGTTCTTTGTCCGGCGGCGCGTCCATGATGACGCGGCTGCGCCCGGCGGCGTCCTGCACGCGCAGATAGCGCCGGAAGCTGGCATCGGCCGAGGCGTGCCGCAGGCTGGCGGGCAGCAGTTGGTGCTCGGCGGCGGTGCGCTGCAGCCATTGCTGGAACAGGGCCTGACGGGCCGGGTCGGGCCAGGTGATGGGGGGGCTGGTGGCAGTCATGGGCGGCGATTGTAGGGAGGCTGGGCCTGGCCTGCTGCGCCCCATGAGCGCGCCGCGCCGTGCCAAGCGCCCACAGGGCCTGCTGGTATATTCGCGCCTTTGTTTTTTGACGCTGCAACGCCGGGCTGCGGCCCGCACGGGATACAGGGGATTTTTGTGACACACGCCGCCGTGCCTGCGCGGCAGCGCCTGCGGGGCGTTGCCGGTGCTTTGTCTGCCGCCGCCGCGGTGCTGGCATCGGCGGCCCATGCACAGGCCGCGTTGCCGCAGTCGGCCGGGGCGGGCAACTGGAGCGGCCCGCTGCGCGAGCCGCTGTCATTGCAGGGCACGGCGCAGTTGCAGGAGCAGGTGCCGCCCGAGCAGGCCGCGCGCCGCCCGGTGCACCTGAGCGGCCAGTCCATCGAGGGCAGCCAAAATGGGCCGGTGCGCGTGCGCGGCAATGCCCGGCTGCGGCGCGCCGATGCGCTGATCCAGGCCGACGAATTGCATTACGACCAGGCCAGCCAGACGGCCACGGCCAGCGGCCAGGTGCAGATCGAGGCCGACAGCGGCAGCTACCAGGGCAGCGCCTTGCAGCTGAACGTGCAGACTTACCAGGGCCATTTCGACGATGTGCGCTACCAGTTGCGCGAAAACCGGGCCCACGGCCAGGCGCGGCGCGTGGACTTCCTCGACCGCGAGCGTTACGTGGTGCACGGGGGCGACTACACCACCTGCCAGCGCAGCGAGTACGACCCCGACTGGCGCCCGGCCTGGCGCATCCGCGCGCGCGAGCTGCGCCTGGACCGCGTGGCCGACGTGGGCGTGGCGCGCGGTGCGGCGCTGGAGTTCATGGGCGTGACGGTGCTGCCCGTGCCGTACCTGAGCTTTGCGCTGTCGGATCGGCGCAAGAGCGGCTTGCTGCCGCCCACGCTGGGGCTGGACAGCGTCTCGGGCCTGCAGTACACGCAGCCCTTTTACTGGAACATCGCCCCCAACCGCGATGCCACGCTGAGCCCGACGCTGATGGCGCGCCGCGGCATCGACCTGGGCGGGCAGTTTCGCTACCTGGAGCCCAGCTTCAGCGGCGAGCTGGCGGGGCGCTACATGCCCAGCGACCGGCTGCGCGATCGCGAACGCTGGAGCGTGGCCGCGCGCCACCGGCACACGCTGCACTCGCCGCTGGGCGACATCCAGCTGGGCGCGCAGCTCAACCGCGTCAGCGACAAGGACTACTGGCGCGACTTCCCGCGCAGCGGCTACGGCCTCAACGAGCGCCTGCTGCCCAGCGAGCTCAATGCCCACTGGCAGCGCGGCGATTGGCGGCTGCGGCTGCGCGCGCTCAAGTGGCAGACGCTGCAGGATGCGGACGCCATCATCTTGCCGCCCTACGACATGCTGCCGCAGCTGAACCTGCGCTACCAGCCCTGGGCGCTGGGCCACGGCCTGGATTTGCATCTGGAGCTCGACAGCACGCGCTTTCGCGCCGACCGCGACTTTGCCGCCCAACTCACCGACGGCCAGCGCAGCTACGCGCTGGCGCGCCTGAGCCGGCCCTGGGTGGCGCCGCAGGGCTTCATCACGCCGGCCGTGCAGCTGCACGCCAGCCAGTACCGCTTCGATGCGCCGCTGCCCGGCGGCCTGCGCCGCCACAGCCGGGTGCTGCCCACCTACAGCCTGGATGCGGGGCTGGTGTTCGAGCGCGAGCTGCGCTGGCTGGGGCGCGATCTGCGGCAAACGCTGGAGCCGCGCGCCTTCTACACCTACACGCCCTACCGCGACCAAAGCATGCTGCCGATGTACGACACGGCCGAGCTGGACTTCACTTTTGCCAGCATCTATGCGCCCAACTCCTTCGTCGGCCACGACCGCATTGCCGACGACAACGTGCTGACGCTGGGCCTGAGCTCGCGCTTTCTGGGCGCGGGCGATGGCGCTGAGTTGGCGCGGCTGAGCATCGCCCAGCGGCTGCGCTTTGAAGACCAGCGCGTGACCGCGCCGGGCGTGGCGCCCTACACCGCGCGCTGGTCCGACGTCCTGCTGGGTGGCGCGATCAACTGGTCGCCGCGCTGGGCCAGCAGCGGCATCATTCAATACAACCTGGACGAGCGCCGCACGGCGCGCTACACCCTCACCGGCCACTACAAGCCCGGCGACTATCGCGTGCTGAGCATGGGCTACCGCATGAAGGCCGATGCCAGCAAGCACGCCGAGCTGGGCTGGCAATGGCCGCTGGCCTGGTGGGGCGATGCGCCCGGCCAGGGCGGGCGCTGGTACAGCGTGGGCCGGCTCAACTACAGCATGCGCGACAAAAAGCTCGTCGATACCGTGCTGGGCGTGGAATACAACGGCTGCTGCTGGATTGGCCGCGTGGTCGTCGAGCGCCTGCAAAACAGCGCGCGCAACGCCAACACCCGCCTGCTGCTGCAGCTGGAGCTGGCCGGCATCTCGCGCATCAACCTCGGCTCCAACCCGTTAAACTCGCTGCGCAGTCACGTGCCCTACTATCAGGAAATCCGCCCGCAAAGCCTGCCGCCGGCCAGCCGCTTCAGCGAGTACGGCCAGTGACCCGGGCCGCCGCTGCCAGGCCAGCGGTGAGCGCAGCGCATGCGCCGCCCCGGTCTTTCCCCCTCCCCCTTGCCATGGCCTGTTGAAGATGACCGACCTGCCTCGTTTCCTGCCGCGCTCCGCCCCCTCCCGCGCACACCTCGCCCCTGGCCGGGCGCGCCTTTTGCCCAGGCTGCTGGCTGCGGCCGCATGCTGGCTGGGCGCGGCGGCTCTGCTGCTGCCCGGCGCCCAGGCCCAGGGCCTGCGCCTGCCGGGCGCCAGCGGCAGCGGCCTGCAAATGGGCGGCATGAGCGGTGGCAGCGGCAATGCCGGCCGCCACAGCGGGCCAGCGCCCTTCGCCAGGGACTTGCGCGATGCCGCCTCCAACGCCGTGGCCTCCTCGGCCGGCCAGGGGCCAGGCGGCCAGCGCCAGGCCGACTTCATCGTCGCCCTGGTCAACTCCGAGCCCATCACCCATGTCGAGTTGCAAAACCGCATGCAGCGCGCGCGCGCCGTGCTGGCCCAGCAGGGCCAGGCGCCCAGCGAACCGGCGCTGCGCGAAGAAGTGCTCAAACTGCTGATTGCCGAGCGCCTGCAATTGCAGGAGGCCAAGCAAAGCAAGCTGCAAGTCGATGACTACACGCTCGAGCAGGCCGAGCAGAACGTGGCCGAACAAAACGGCCTCAGCCTGGCCGCCATGCACCAGGAGCTGGCCGCAGCCGGCATTGGCCGGGAGCAGTTCCGCAACCAACTGCGCAACCAGATCATGCTCATGCGCGTGCGCGAACACGCCGTCGAGGCGCGCGTGCGCGTCAGCGACCAGGAGCTGGACCGCTACCTGCGCGAGCACCCCATCGACGCCGGCCAGCAGCTGCCCGATGCCATCAACCTCGGCCACGTGCTGGTGCTGGTGCCCGAAAAGGCCAGCCCGGCGCAGCAGGCCCAGTACAAGCAGCGCATTGAGCGGGCCGCCAGCGAGCTGGCCCAGGGGCGCGACTTTGCCGAGGTGGCGCGCGAGTTCTCCGACGCGGGCGAGGCCAGCCGGGGCGGCGAGCTGGGCCTGCGCCCGGTGACGCAGTACCCGGAGCTGTTTTTGCAAGCCACCGAAGGCCGCGCCATCGGCGAAGTGGCCGGGCCGATCCGCTCGGGCGCGGGCTATCACCTGCTCAAGGTGCTCGAACGCCAGGCCGGCGGCGCGGGCATGGTGGTGCAAAACCACGCGCGCCACATCCTCATCAAGCCCGCGCCGGGCCGCAGCGCGCAGCGCGCCGGGCAAATGCTGCAGGAAATCCGCCAGCGCGTCGTGCAAGGCGGCGAGGACTTTGCCGTGCTGGCGCGCGAATACTCCGAAGACGCCAGCGCCGCCCAGGGCGGCGACCTGGGCTGGGCCGGGCCGGGCATGTTCGTGCCCGAGTTCCAGGCCGTGCTCGACGAGCTGCAGCCCGGCGACGTCAGCCAGCCCGTGGTTTCGCGTTTTGGCCTGCACCTGATCCAGCTGCTTGAGCGGCGTCAGCGCAAGGTCAGCCAAAGTGAGCTGCGCGAAATGGTGCGTGGCGAAGTGCGCGAGCAAAAAGTGCAAGAGGCCTTCGTCAAATGGATCGACGGCCTGCGCGCGCGCGCCTTCATCGAAATGCGCGACGAGCCCGTGCGCGATTGAGCGCCACCGCCCGCTCCACGCTTTGCCCTACAGGAGCGCGCCATGCGCCACATCCCCCGCAAGCGCTTTGGCCAGCACTTTCTGATCGACGATGCCGTCATCGCGCGCATCGTCGCCGCCATCGACCCGCAGCCGCAGCAGACCGTGGTCGAGATTGGCCCAGGCATGGCCGCGCTGACCGCGCCGCTGCTCGAGCGCCTGCCGCGCCTGAGCGTCATCGAGCTGGACCGCGACCTGGTGGCGCGCCTGCGCCTGAACCCGCGCCTGCACGTCGTGGCCAGCGACGTGCTGCAGGTGGACTTCACCGCGCTGGCCCAGCAGCTGGGAGGGCCGCAGCAGCCGGCGCGGCTGCGCGTGGTCGGCAACCTGCCCTACAACATCTCCTCGCCGCTGCTGTTTCACCTGCTGGACGCCATTGACGTGGTGCAGGATCAGCACTTCATGCTGCAAAAGGAAGTCATCGACCGCATGCTGGCCCAGCCCGGCAGCTCCGCCTTTGGCCGCCTCTCGGTGATGCTGCAATGGCGCTATGCCATGGAGCGCATCCTCGACGTGCCGCCAGCGGCCTTCGAGCCGCCGCCCAAGGTCGACAGCGCCGTGGTGCGCATGGTGCCGCGCAGCGACTGGGCGCGCGTGCCCCAGCCCCTGCTGGAGGAGCTGGTCAAAACCGCCTTCAGCCAAAAGCGCAAGCTGGTGCGCCACACCCTGGGCAAATGGCTGCAGGCGCGCGGCTTTGCCGGGCAATTTGACTTGCAGCGCCGCGCCGAGGAAATCCCGGTGCACGAATACACCGCACTGGCCGCGCAATTGGCTGCGCAACAGACCGCATAACAGGCCGTACAACAGGCCGCCGGCCCACAGCCCAGCGCAGCCGAGCAGGCATGAAAAAGCCCTGCCAAAGCAGACCTTGGCAGGGCGTGAGGCAAAAGGCTTGCAGCAGCCTGGCAGGCGGCGATTGCCTTACTGCGCAGGCGGAATGCGCAGCTTCTGGCCTGGATAAATCTTGTCCGGGTGGCTGAGCATGGGCTTGTTGGCCTCGAAGATCTGCGGGTACTTGTTGGCATCGCCGTAGTACTTCTTGGCAATGGCCGAGAGCGTATCGCCCTTGACCACGTCGTGGTATTGCGCTTCGGGCTCGGGGTTTTGCACCGTCATCTGGTTATCCACCTGCGTGACCTGGGCCACGTTGCCGCAGCACAGCGTGACCTTCTCCAGATCCTGCTGCGTCTGCGCCTGGCCCTTGACCGTGACCTTGCCCGAGGCGCTGTCGAAAGCCACCTGCACATCGCTGACATTGAGCTTTTGCGAGGCAATGTAGGCCTCGATGGCCTTGGCCGCCGTGGCGTCGAGCGTGCTCTGGGCCGCATTGCCGCCATCGGCCGTTTCGGCCTTGGCCGCCTGGCCGCCAAACAGCTTCTCGCCGGCTTCCTTGATGAATTGGAACAAACCCATGGTGTGCACTCCTTGAACAACGGAAAAGAAACGGCCACGCGGGCAAGACAACTGCCGCATGCGGGGCAGGGGCGCAGTGTAGCGTTTTTGCTAAGGCCCGTGTTTGCAGGGCGCGGTTATGATCGGCGCCCGCTGCTGCCTGCCCCCCTGGGCGGGCCTTTTCTGGCCGTGCGCCTGCGCCGTGCCTTGGCCATGCTGGCCTGTTCATGTTTTCCCCCATGCCCTTTCTTGCAATCGATATTGGCAACACCCGGCTCAAATGGGCGCTGTACAGCCAGGCGCGCTGGGGCGCCGGCCTGCTGGCGCAGGGGGTGGAGTTCCTCGACCATGTGGACCGCCTGTCCGAAAACCACTGGGCCAGCCTGCCCGCGCCCAGCATGATGCTGGGCTGCGCCGTGGCCGGTGATGCGGTGCGCTACCGCGTCATGGAGCAGCTGGAAATCTGGGACGTGGAGCCCGCCTGGGTGCACGCCAGCGGCGAGATGGCCGGCCTGGTCAACGGCTACGACCACCCAGGCCGCCTGGGCGCAGACCGCTGGGTGGCCATGATTGGCGCGCGCAACCGCATGCTGGCGCGCGGCCAGTGCAAGCCGCTGATCGTGGTCATGGTCGGCACGGCCGTGACGGTGGAGGCCATCGACGAGCGCGGCCACTTCCTTGGCGGCTTGATCCTGCCCGGCCACGGCATCATGCTGCGCGCGCTGGAATCGGGCACGGCCGGGCTGCACGTGCCCACTGGCGAGGTCTGCCCCTTCCCGACCAATACCAGCGACGCGCTGACCAGCGGCGGCACCTATGCCATTGCCGGCGCGGTCGAGCGCATGATCCAGCATTTGCAGCAGCGCACCGGCCAGGAGCCGCTGTGCATCATGACCGGCGGCGCGGGCTGGAAGATGGCGCCCAGCATGACGCGCCCCTTCGAGCTGGTCGAAAGCCTGATCTTCGAGGGCCTGCTGGCCATCGCCCAGCAGCGCGCAGAGGCAGCGCGCGGCGCGGCCGGTTGACAAACCCGGCGGCAGGGCAACAATGCCGGCCATGAACCGCTGGCACCATCTCACCCTCCGTCGCGCCGCCGCTGCCGCTCTGGCGGCCTGCGCCCTGTGCACGACCGCGCTGGCCCAGGCTCAAGCCCAGACCCAGGCCCAGACTCAAGCGCGCGCGCCCATCAAGACCATCGACATTTACGTCAGCCCCTATTACGAGGCGGCTGGGCAGCAGGGCGGGCGCCCGCGCGTGGCGGTGTTTGCGCCGCTGAATGCGCTGCTGGCCTCCAATGCGCGCCAGGACATTGAGCGCGCCCGCGACGCCATCGCCAAGGAGCCGGACAGCCTGACGCCCATGACCTTGATGGTGCTGGCCATCCGCCTGTACGACGTGGGCCTGCGCGATGAGGCGGTGTTCTGGTTCTACGCGGCCAAGAACCGCTACCTGACGCTGGAGGCGGTGCTGGATGTGAACCACCCCAGTCTGTCGCAAGCCGGCCATGCCTCGCGCAGCTTTTTGTCGCTGGCCGGCCCCTACATCAACAGCTACGCCTTTTGCGACCTGGACAAGCAGCAGCGCCTGCTGCGCCAGAGCATCGCCTGGACGCAGCAGCACCCCTATGCCGCGCTGTGGATGGAGCAGCTGCCGGCGCGGCCTGGCGAGCGCCGGCAGAACTTCGCCAAGGGCCTGCAAGACATCCGCGACATGGCCCGGCAGGAGCAGGATTACCTGGCCGACCCCAAGCGCCGGGCCGAGTACCAGGCCCAGCGCAAGGCCCGGCACGTGGACGAGCAGTTCTGCTGGAAGGATTAGGGGCTTTGAGATTGAGTGCTGCGGCGGTGTTTTCGGTCAAAAAAAACGCTTCGCAAACCCAATCTCAGCAGCCTGCTAAGGCCCCAGTTGCCCGCGCAGCCTTGAAGCCTGGCTGCATCTGCAAAAAGCAACGCCCCTGCACATGACAGGGGCGTTGCTTTTTGCGCGGTCGGAAGTCACTGCTGCAGCACGCGGCGCAGCGCCTCGAAGGCGCTGTCCGAGCCTTTGAAGGCATTGGCTGGCGAGAAAGAGAACGGGTTGGCGCGGCGCTCGACGGGCTGCTGCTGCCAGACGGGCTCCAGGAAGAACGAGAAGAACGCCGCGCCGCTGCGCCGGTGCAGCTCTAGCGTGTCGTGCAATTGCCCGGCGTCGATGGGCTTGAGCGGGTGGAACTCGGTGATGCCATAGCCGCGATGGCCTTGCAGCAGCAGGCCGTCGATGAAGTCGCGGCGCATGCCCGGCTCGCCGTACAGGCTCACGCCCAGCTGCAGGCCGGGCAGGGCCTGCAGGCTGCGCTGGATGGCGAATTTCTGCGGGTCCCAGCCGGGGTTGGTGTGCGGCACGATCTGGTGCAGGTACAGCGGCGTGCCGGCCAGGCATTGGTGCTGACGCAGTTGCGCGGCGAAATGGCGCAAATAGCGCAGCACCTGCTGCTGGCGAAAGGCGTGCCATTGCTCGGCCAGCGGGTTGTGCAGGTAGTGGCGCTGGCCCAGGGGCAAGTCCACATAGGCTTGCAGCTGCGTGGCCGGGGTGTCGGAGGCCGGGACGCTGCGCGGCAGCGCGCTGGCATCGGGGCGGCGGGCGCCCGCTTCGCTGCGATGGGCGTGGCGGGTGTGGACTTCGATGTGGCGCGTGTCCAGGTGGCGCAGCCGCTGGCCGGGCGTGTGCAGGTAGAAGTCCAGCCGCTGCGGGCCGCTGGGCCAGTGGCGGTAGTCGAGCTGGGTCTGCCAGCCGACGGCGCGGCCGGCAAATTCGGGCCGGGCTTCGAGCACGTCCTGCCGGCCCTGGGTGATGGGCAGGCGCGCCAGCTGCCGGCCATTGGCATAGACGAGGATGCGGCTTTGGGCGTGCTGCGCCGCGTCGGCCAGGTAGGCCCAGCCGCTGACGGGCAACTGGCCGTGGGCGTAGGCGTCGATGTGGCTGTGCAGGCGCGCGGGCCATTGCGTGGCCCATTGCGCGCGCGGCAAGGTCAGCAGATCGCTGCGCGGCGCGTCAATCTGCGCCCAGTCGGTGTAGGCCGAGTGCAGGGCGCGGTTGAGCGCGCGCAGGCTGCCAAAGCGCCGCTGCAGAAACTGGCGGAACTGGGCGAGGGAGGCATCGCTGTAGTCGCTGATGCGGTAGGGCTGGGCGTAGCCGGGGTTGCTCTCGAAGTCCGGAAAGAGCTGGTGCACCTCGCCCAGCAAGGTGATGCCGCGCAGCTTGCGCAGCGCCGGCTCGCCCGCTTCGCACAGGGCCTGTGCGACGGCGTCGATGGCCTGGGCGCGGTAATGGCTCAGCGCGTTGTCGGTGCGCGCCACCGACCAGGGGTACAGCGCGCTGCCCAGGTATTGGCTGGCCGGCAGCGGGCCGTCCTGCGCGTGGGCGAGGTTGGTGCTGTCCTGCGCCAGGGCCTGCTCCAGCGGCGCATGGGCGCTGAAGTGGGTGGAGAACAGGTACAGGATGGCCGGCTGCGGCGCATCGCGCAGCGTGTGCACGAAGCGTTGCACGCGCTCGGGCTGAATGCGCCACTGGCCTTGCGCGTCCTGCGCGAACAGTTGCAGCAGCGGGATGGGCAGCGTATAGCCCAGCGTGTAGTGCCGCTCTGCGGCCGTGCCAGGCTGCGGCTGGGGCAGTTGGGCCAGGGTCTGCGCCACCAGCGCCGCGGCCGAGGGCGCCGCGCCGCGCGTGCAGGCCGCCTGCAAGGTGGGCGGCACCGTGGCCTGGGCGCTGCCTGGCAGCACGCAGGTGTCGGTCAGCTCCAGCATCGGCGCCAGCAGCAGCTTCTGGGGCGGCTGGGCCTGCCGGGCCGAGGCCAGCAGGGCGGCGGCGCCCAGCAGCAAGGCGCCGCCAAGGCCTGTGCTCAACAGGGCAAGTGGGCGCATGGGCAATGAATGCGTGGCCGGGGCGGCTTCAGGATTTCAGAGCGTCAAAACTCGAAGCCGCTGGGCTCGGCAAAGCCCTGCAGGCGCGGCAGGTTGAAGTCCCAGGGGGTGCTGCTGTGCAGGCGGCCCTGCTCCTTGCGGATGAGCTGCATGCGCATCACGGGCTCCTGGCCGGTGCAGGCCAGCAGGCGGCCGCCTTCGTTGAGCGCGCCCAGCAGCTGCTGGGGCACTTCGGCCACGGAGCCGCTGAGCACGATGACATCGAAGCCGCCAGCGGGCAGGCTTTGCGCGCCATTGGCATGCAGCACCTGCACGTTGGCGCTGCGCTGCTGCTGCAAGTTGGCGCGGGCCAGCTCGGCCATGTCCGGCGCGATCTCCAGCGTCACCACCTCATGGCCCAGCGCGCCCAGCAGCGCGGCCATGTAGCCCGAGCCAGCGCCGATCTCCAGCACGCGCTCGTGGGCCTGCACGTCCAGGGTGTTGAGCATGCGCGCCTCGATCTTGGGCGGCAGCATGCAGCAGTCCGGGCGCGCCAGGGCCTGCTGCTCGGGCAGCAGCGGCACGCTGATGTCCATGAAGGCCAGGGCGCGGTAGGCCTCGGGCACGAAATGCTCGCGCTTGATGCGCGCCAGCGTGGCCAGCACCACGGGGTTGTCCACGTTCCAGGGGCGGATTTGCTGCTCGATCATGTTGAAGCGCGCGGCTTCGTCGGGGTGGGTGAATTCGTGCAGGCGGTTCAGGGGCAGGGTCATCGTGTACTCCGGGCGTGCTGTGG
>JAUMYI010000045.1 GCA_030528705.1 Comamonadaceae bacterium
GCCCACGGCGGCGCTGCCGCTGCGCCCTCCTCTGCCGGCACTGCCGCGCCCCGCCTGGGCGTGCTGCTGTGCAATCTGGGCACGCCCGATGCGCCAACGCCAGCGGCCGTCAAACGCTATCTGGCTGAATTTCTCAGCGATCCGCGCGTGGTCGAGCTGCCGGCGCTGCTCTGGCAGCCGCTGCTGCGGCTGGCCATTTTGCCCAGGCGCGCCAAGGAGTCGGCGCGCAAATACGAAAAAATCTGGCAGCCCGAGGACGGCGGCTCCCCCCTGCTGGCCTACACCCGCAAGCAGGCCCTGCTGCTGCGCGGCTGGCTGGGCGAGGCCGGGCTGCGCGGCGTTGACGTGCAAGCGGCCATGCGCTATGGGCAACCGGGCATCGTGGCACAGCTGGAGCGCTGGCATGCCCAGGGCATCGAAAAAATGCTGCTGCTGCCGCTGTACCCACAGTATTCGGCCACCACCACGGCCAGCGTCATCGACCAGGCCCATGCCTGGGCCGGCAGCAAGCGCAACATGCCTGAGCTACGCATCGTCAAGCACTACGCAGGCGATGCCGGCTACATCGCCGCCTTGGCGCGCCGCACGCTGGAGCACTGGCAAACCCACGGCCGGCCTGAAGTGCTGGTGATGAGCTACCACGGCATTCCGGCGCGCAACGTGGCCAAGGGCGACCCTTATGCGCAGCAATGCCAGCAAAGCGCCGCCTTGCTGGCCCAGCGGCTGGGCCTGCAGCCCGCGCAATACCGCGTGACATTCCAATCGCGCTTTGGCCCCGCGCAATGGCTTCAGCCCTACACCCAGCCCACGCTGGAGCAGTTGGCGCGCGAGGGCGTCAAAACGGTGGACTTGATCTGCCCCGGCTTTGCCAGCGACTGCCTGGAAACCCTGGAAGAAATCAACATGGAAGTGCGCCAGGCCTTTCTGGCGCATGGCGGGCAGGAGTTCCGCTACATCCCCTGCCTGAACGACCACCCGGCCTGGATCAGCGCCCTGCGCGATCTGGTGCTGCGCAATACGGCCCATTGGTGAGCGGCGGCGCGAGCCCGCGACGCAGAGCTACCGCGGCGGCCCGGCCGCCCAGGCTTGCAGGCTGGCCAGGGCCAGCAGCAAAGCCGCGTAGCTGCCCATGCGCCCATCCTCCCCGGTGAGCAGCAAACCGGCCAGCAGCACCAGCGAGCCCAGCAGGCCCGCGGCCAGCAGATTCACCCAGGCGCGCATGCGCCAGTGCGCGCGGCGCAGCAAGGCCCGGCTCAGCCCCACCAACAAAGCGGCCACCACCCAGGCCGGCAGCAGCAAGGCCCCGGCATGGGCCAGAAATTGCGCCACCCCCATTGGCTACCCCACGGCTACAGCGTGCGCAGGCCACGCATCAGGCGCTGGGTGTGCAGCTCCGCGCCCAGGTAATGGGCCAGCGCCGCGCGCAGCTGGGGCTTGAGATCGGCAGCGGCATCGCCCAGGGCCCGCATGCAAGCAGCCAGCGCCTGGGGGCCAGCCAGCGCCTGGGCGATGGCCTGCCACTGGCGGCCCGAGAGACTGCGCCGCCCATCCCAGACTTCGTGCAGGCCCATTTCGGGGATGAGCGCATAGCGCCTGCGCTCTTGCAGCGGCTGCTGATCTTGCGTCTGCACCGACAACTCGGGCAGCATGCCCAGCTGTTGCAGCAGCACCAGCTCAAAAGCCCGCAGCAGCACTTCCAAGGCCTGGCCTGGCGCGTTGGCCAGCACGTGCAAGGTCATCTGATAGGCATCGAAGACGGCGGCGTGGGCATCGCCGCGCACCAGCAGGCGCGCCAGCAGCTCGTTCAGGTACAGGCCCGCCAGCAGCGGCTCGCCACGCGGCACGGCCGGGCCGCCGGCGCGCTCGACGCTGCGGATCGTGGCGATCACGCCCTGCTCCTGCTCCATCCAACTGCAGTCAAGGCGCAGCAACTGCAAGGGCAGCAGCAGCGCGCGGAAGTTGGAGGTCGGCTTTTTCGCGCCTTTGGCCAGAGCCGTGAGGCGGCCATGATCGCGGGTGAACAAATCCACGATCAGGCTGGATTCACTGTACGGGTACTGGTGCAGCACAAAGGCCTGCTGCCCGCTGATGCGGCGCGTGCGCCGCGCTGGCGCAGCCCCTGCGCCGGCCTGGCCCCTGCGGCTGGCAGGCGCTGCCAGCCCGGCTGGCACGGCATCGCCTGCTGCACCATCCACGGCATCCACTGCAGCGCCAGCCATCATGCCCGCAGCTGGCCGCACTCACTCATAGCCGTAGGCGCGCAGGCGCGCGGCATCGTCCGACCAGCCCGAGCGCACCTTGACCCACAGCTCCAGAAACACCTTGGCATCGAGCAGCCTTTCCAGATCCTGACGCGCCTCGGTACCGATGCGCTTGAGGCGCTCGCCCTTCTCGCCGATCACCATGGCCTTGTGGCTTTCGCGCTCAACGACGATGCTCGCGGCAATGCGCACCATGCGCTGCACCTGCCGCCCGGGCTCTTCCAGGAAGCGGTCGATCAGCACGGTCGAGGTGTAGGGCAACTCATCGCCGGTGAGGCGAAACAGCTTTTCGCGCACGATCTCGGCTGCCAGAAAGCGTTCGCTCTTGTCGGTGAGCTCGTCCTCGTCGTACCACCAAGGCTGCTCGGGCAGGTAGTGCTCACACACGGCCAGCAGGCGGGCCACGTCCTTGGGGTCCTTGGCCGACATGGGCACGAACTCCGCGAAATCGTGACGCTCCTGCATGCTTTTGAGCCACGGCGCCAGCTCGGAGCGGCGGTGCAAGGTGTCGAGTTTGTTGGCCACCAAGATCGTCGGTATGCGTTGCTTGAGCAAGGCCAGCACCTGGGCATCCTTGAGCGAAAAGCTGCCCGCCTCGACCACGAACAGCACCAAATCCACGTCGGAGATCGTGCCCGTGACCGCCTTGTTCAGGGACTGGTTCAGGGCCGATTGGTAGCGGGTTTGAAAGCCCGGCGTATCCACGAACACGAACTGCGCCCGCCCTTCGCTGCGAATGCCCGTGATGCGATGGCGCGTGGTCTGGGCCTTGCGCGAGGTGATGCTGACTTTCTGCCCCACCAAGGCATTCATCAGCGTGGACTTGCCCACGTTGGGGCGCCCGACCAGGGCGATCAGGCCACAGCGCTGCGGCGCATCGGCGCCACCTTGCGCCCCCGGCGCATCAGGCTCAGAAGAAGACATCACGCTCACGCCATCTATCCTTTCCCAATCGACCCTGGTCGTTTCTTGCCTTTGCCCTGCAGGGGCGCGGCGGGCGCGCGCACGGTGCGCACAGGCACTGCGGCCGTTGCACGCCGTTGCTTGGTCTTGGCCTGCCACTGGCTGTGTTGCTGCAATTGTTCAAGCAATTGCTCAGCCGCCTGCTGCTCGGCCGCTTTGCGCGAAGGCCCTTGGCCTTGTGCCTGCAGCGGCGGGGTTTGCAGGGTGCACTGCACGATGAACAATTGCTGATGATCTGCGCCGCGCACTGCCTGCAGCTCGTAATGCGGCAAGGCCAGATAGCGCGCTTGCAACAGCTCCTGCAGACGGGTTTTGGGGTCTTTGGCGTGGGTCTGCGCACTGCTGGACAAATCAACTTGGGCCAGCAGGCGCTGCACCAACTGCTCTACGGCTGCAAAACCCATGTGCAAGAACACCGCCCCCAGCAAGGCCTCCAGCGCATCGGCCAGCATTGAAGGGCGATGCTGGCCCCCGGATTTCTTCTCGCCCTCACCCAAGCGCAGCAATTGAGGCAGCCCCAGATCCAGCGCGATGCGGTGCAAAGACTGCTCTCGCACCAGATTGGCCCGCGTGCGCGACAGCTCGCCCTCGCTGGCCTTCGGCAGGCGCTGCATCAACCAGCGCGACACACACAGATTGAGCACCGCATCGCCCAGAAACTCCAGGCGCTCATTGTGGTCAGCGCTGAAGCTGCGATGCGTCAACGCCTGCTGCAGCAAAGCCCTCTCGGCGCCATCCCATCCCAGGCTCAGCGCCAGCCGCTCCAATCCCATATCGCTCAAAAAAGCTGCTTCGCAGCCGCTACTGCTGCCTGCCCTCAATGGGAGCTGGCATGCAGCTTGTAAACCAGAAAGGCCGGGCCCACCAAAGGAATCTCGCGGTCGTACTCCACCTCAACGACCACTGAGTCGTTTTTCTTGCTGACGATCAGATCCTTGGAGCTGATGGGGTTTGCGTATTGATCCAAGTAGTCGATACTGGCTTGGCGATCGAACAATTGCCGCACCTCAATCACGCTCCCACCCGTAGCAGCTTTCTTGAGTACCCGTTTGATAGCCATGTATTCTGTAACTACAGGCACCGACTTAAAGCCCACATAACCCAAAAAAACGATGATCGCTGCCAGCATGCACAGGCCAATGAATGACATGCCGCGCTGCCGTTGCGCCAGTGAAATTGTGGTGGCTTTTTTCGTGTTGTTCAGTGCGTGCACAGCAAATCCCTCTTTGGTTTTCACGCCAGCTTGGCTGCAAGGCGCCGCCTGCCGGTCATCAATGAATGCGTTCAACAAAACACCGTCGGCACAAGGCCTGTGCCGGTTGAGTTACTGAATTTTACCCACGCGCCCCAGGTCTGAAAAATTCATCCAGACCACCACGGCGCGCCCGACGATGTTGGCATCGGGCACGAAGCCCCAGGCGCGCGAATCGAGCGAGTTGTCGCGGTTGTCGCCCATGACGAAGTAGTGCCCTTCGGGCACGCGGCAGCTCACGCCCTCCACGCTGTACTCGCACTGGTCACGAAACGGAAAATCGCCCGCCCCCATCACCATGGCCGGCATTTGCGGGTTGTTCAGCACCTCGTAGGTGCGTCCCCCAAGAGTTTCCTCCCAGCGTTTGGCGTGGATGATGGAATCCTTGTCAAAGTAATCGGGCTGCGGCACGGAGTTAACCGCCTGGCCATTGACCGTGAGGCGTTTGTTGTGGTAGCTGACCGTATCGCCAGGCAGACCAATCACGCGCTTGATGTAGTCCATGCGCGGGTTGGGCGGATAGCGAAACACCACGACCTCCCCGCGCGCTGGCCGGCGCCCTTGGGTCAGCGCCGCGTTCCATACAGGCAAGCGCAAACCATAGGTGTACTTGTCGACCAGAATCAAGTCCCCAACTTGCAGCGTCGGGATCATGGAGCCGGTGGGAATGCGAAACGGCTCGTAGACGAAGGAGCGCAGCACGAACACCGCCACGATGACGGGAAATAGCCCAGCCGTCCAGTCCAGCCACCAGGGCTGGCGCAGCGCCTGGTTGGCGGCTGCGGCCACGTCCAGCTCCTCAGTGACCACGCCCTGGGCCTGCAAGGCGCTGTGCCGCGCCTTGAGCTGCTGCACCAGCTGCTGCGCCTGGCGACGACGGCGTGGCAGAAAGTACAGCTTTTCGGCCAGCCAGTACGCCCCGGACACCAGCGTGGCCAACAGCAGCAGCAGAGGGAAATTGCCTTCGATTTGCCCTGTCAGCCACAGCAGCAAATAAGCGGCCACGCCCGCCAGCAGGGCCCCGGTCAGAACAGCGATTGCTTTCACTTGCGTCAATCCTCAACTTGCAAAATCGCCAGGAAGGCCTCCTGCGGCACTTCCACCGAGCCGATCTGCTTCATGCGTTTCTTGCCGGCCTTTTGTTTTTCCAGCAGCTTGCGCTTGCGCGTGATATCGCCGCCGTAGCATTTGGCCAGCACGTTCTTGCGCAGCGCCTTGACGGTTTCACGGGCAATGATCTGGCCGCCGATGGCCGCCTGGATGGCCACGTCGAACATCTGCCGATCAATGACCTCGCGCATCTTGGCCACCACCGCCCGGCCGCGGTACTGCGCCTGGCTGCGGTGCACGATGATGGACAGCGCATCGACGCGCTCGCCATTGAGCAGAATGTCGACCTTGACCACGTCCGAAGGCCGATACTCCTTGAACTCATAGTCCATCGAGGCATAGCCGCGGCTGACGGACTTGAGCTTGTCGAAAAAGTCCAGCACGATCTCCGCCAGCGGCATGTCGTAGGTCAGCATCACCTGCCGGCCGTGGTAGGCCATGTTCAGCTGGATGCCGCGCTTTTGATTGCACAGCGTCATCACCGCGCCCACGTAGTCCTGCGGCAGGTACAGGTGCACGGTGACGATGGGCTCGCGCACCTCCTGCACCTTGCCCGCATCGGGCATCTTCGAGGGGTTTTCCACCATGACGACTTCGCCATCGGACTTGACCACTTCGTAGACCACACTGGGCGCGGTGGTGATCAGGTCCTGGTTGAATTCGCGCTCCAGACGCTCTTGCACGATCTCCATGTGCAACAGGCCCAGAAAGCCGCAGCGAAAGCCAAAGCCCAGCGCCTGCGAGACTTCCGGGTCGAACTGCAAGGCCGCATCGTTGAGCTGCAGCTTCTCCATCGCGTCGCGCAAGGCGTCGTACTGGTTGGCCTCGGTCGGGTACAGGCCGGCGAACACCTGCGGCTGGATTTCCTTGAAGCCCGGCAACGGCTGCTGGGCCGGCCCGACATTGTTGGGCAGCTTTTTCTCCAGCGTGATGGTGTCGCCCACCTTGGCGGCCTTGAGCTCCTTGATGCCGGCGATGACGAAACCCACCTCCCCGGCCTGTAGCACATCGCGCGGCGAGGACGCCGGCGTGAACACGCCCAGACTGCCCGCCTCGTACACAGCCCCGGTAGCCATCAGGCGGATGCGCTCGCCCTTGCGCAACTGGCCGTCGACCACGCGCACCAGCATCACCACGCCCACGTAGGCGTCGAACCAGCTGTCGATGATCATGGCGCGCAACGGCCCTTGCGCGTCGCCCTTGGGCGGCGGCACTTTCTGCACGATCAGCTCAAGGATTTCCTCGATGCCCATGCCCGTCTTGGCCGAGACCGGCACGGCCTCGGAAGCGTCAATGCCGATGACGTCCTCAATCTCGGCCTTGGCCCGCTCGGGGTCGGCCTGGGGCAAATCCATCTTGTTGAGCACGGGCAGCACTTCCACGCCCAGATCCAGCGCCGTGTAGCAATTGGCCACCGTCTGCGCTTCCACGCCCTGCGAGGCATCGACCACCAGCAGCGCCCCTTCGCAGGCCGAGAGCGAGCGCGAGACTTCATAGGAGAAGTCCACATGGCCAGGCGTGTCGATCAGATTCAGGTTGTAGACCTGACCATCCTTGGCCTTGTAGTGCAAGGCCGCCGTCTGGGCCTTGATGGTGATGCCCCGCTCTTTTTCGATGTCCATCGAGTCGAGCACCTGAGCGGACATCTCACGCTTGCTCAAGCCACCGCTGTACTCAATCAGGCGATCGGCCAATGTGGACTTGCCGTGATCGATGTGAGCGATGATGGAGAAGTTGCGAATATGGTTCATGTTGAAAGATAAAAGCGCACCGGCTGGCGCGCACGAAAAAGCGCGCCTGGGCCCGACGCGCACGCAATGCCTGGGGAGCTGGCCTTGGGGATTGACCTCGAAAGCAATCCAATACACCGGGTGTGAGCCCGCCAGCCCTGCCCGGCAGCGCCCGGATTCTACTGTGCCTGACGCCGCCACAGTGCGCCGGGAAACGCAACCTACTCAGCCATGAAACGCTCGACGCGCTGCACGGAGCGGACGCGGCGCAGGTTTTTCAACAACTGCTCCAGATGCGCGCGGTTGCGCACCGCCACGTTCATGCGCGCCTCCAGGATTTCCAGTCGGCCTTCTTCGAGCATCTCCAGCCGCAGAATGTTGACGCCAGCGCGCGCCACCGCCAAGGCCGCCTCGGCCAAGGCCCCTTGGGTATTGCGCAAATGCAGCAGCAGCGTGGCATCGAAATCGGCCTGTGGCTCATCCACCCACTCCAGCGCCATGGCCGACGCGGGCTCCTTGTCGCGGCGGCGCTGCCCCACGGGGCATTGCAGGCGATGCACCTCCAGCCCTCGACCGCTGACCAACTGCCCGGCGATGGCATCGCCCGGCAGTGGGCGACAACAGACCGCATAACGCGCCGGGGCGCCATCGGCCCCGCCAACAGCCAGCACGACCGGCGCAGCCTGCTGCGAAACCATGCGCTCCTTGGACATGACCAGCGCATCCGGGCGCAGCCCCACGTCCTGCAAAAAGCGGCCAATCTGCGCCACCAGCTCGCCAGCGATCAAGCGGCCATGCGCCATCTCCAGCAACAGCTGCTCGCGCGACTTGCCTTGGTACAAAACCCCCAGCTGCCGCCAAATGGCCTGCGCTTGCTCGGTGTCCGGCGCAGGCAGGGCTGCATATCCAGCCACGCGCAGGGCCCGGTTGAACAGCCGCTGCCCCAGGGCCAGCCCTTCCTGCTGATCCACATGCTTGAAATAGCTGCGGATGCGCGAGCGGGCCCGCCCGGTTTTGACGAATTCGATCCAGCCCAACTGGGGGCGCGCCTGCTCGGAGGTGATGATCTGCACCGTATCGCCGTTTTTCAGCACCGTATGGGGCGAGACCGCTGCCCCATTGACCTGCGCCGCGGCAATGTGATCGCCCACACGGCTGTGGATGGCGTAGGCAAAATCCACCACCGTGGCGCCCACGGGCAGCGTCACCACTTGGTTCTTGGGCGTGAAGACATAGACCGAGGCCGGATGCAAATCCACCTTGACGTCGTTGAGAAAATCCGTCGCATCGGCCGAAGAGTTTTCGATCTCCAGCATCGAGGCCAGCCAACGGCCATTGAGCTGATCGGCCAGCAGCCCATCCAGCCCCTGGGACTGGTACAGCCAATGCGCCGCAATGCCGGCCTCGGCCACCAAGTGCATGGTTTCGGTGCGCACTAGGGCCTCCACCTGCACCCCCGAAGGGCCTTGCAGCGTGGTGTGCAAAGACTGGTAGCCATTGGGCTTGGCGTTGGCAATGTAGTCCCGAAAATGCCCGGGCACCGGGCGGTAAGTCTGGTGCAGCACCCCCAAGCCTGCGTAGCAGGCATTCACATCCTCCAGCAGCACCTGCACGCCAAAAATATCGTTGACCTTGGCAAAGCTCATGCCCTTGCGGGTCATTTGCAGGTAGATCTGATAGAGCTCCTGCTGCTGCTCCAGCAGCCGCACGGGGATGCCACGCTGAGCAAAGGCCGCCTCCAACTCGGTGTGAATCTTCTGCGCCATGCCATGCCGACGGCGCCGAACTTTCTCCACCGCCTTGGTCAGGGTCTGGCAGCGCCAGGGGTACAAATGGGCAAACGCCAGCTCCTGCAGCTCCCGGCAGGCAGCATTCACGCCCAGCCGGCCAGCGATGGGGGCATAAATCTCCAGCGTTTCCCGTGCAATGCGCGCCCACTTGCTGCGCGGCGCCAGCGACAGGGTGCGCATGTTGTGCGTGCGATCGGCCAGCTTGATCAGGATGACGCGCACATCCTTGGCCATGGCCAGCAGCATCTTGCGAAACGACTGCGCCTGATTTTCCTCGCGCGAGAGAAACTCCAGCTTTTCCAGCTTGGTCAGGCCATCGACCAATTCGGCCACATCGGCGCCAAAGGCCTGCACGATGTCCTGCTTGCTGATGCCGCAATCCTCCATGGCATCGTGCAGCAGCGCCGCCATCAAGGCCGGGGCATCCAAGCGCCACTGCGCGCACAGGGCGGCAACGGCAATCGGGTGCGTGATGTAGGGCTCGCCGCTGTTGCGGTACTGGCCCGCATGCGCTTTCTTGGCAAAGGCAAAGGCATCGGCCACGCGGGCGCGATCTTGCTCACTCAGGTACTCGACGGTGCTGGCAAAGGCAGCAAAGGCCTGGGCCACAAGGGCCTCATGCTGCGCCGACATCGCAGGCGCCTGGCCCGCAGAATCTACCTGGTCTGCCGTTTTCATCGTACATGTCTGGAAGAAGTGGACACCGAGCAAGGCTTGAAGGCCAGCAGAGGCGGCACGCCAACTGCCCGCAGCGGCCATTGAACACGGGATACTGAACGAGGGATACGCAAGGCAGCGAAAAGTCTCCCTACATTGCCACGTTTTCAAGCATTTTTTACGATCTTAACGCAAGAACGCTGCAATAGCGCCCCGGCCATGTGCTGCGCAAACCATGCTGGTTTTGAACGTTGCGGCATCGCAAATACCGGCGCAATCCATGCCGCGCCCATCGGCAGCCGCGCGGCGCCGCGCCCTCCATGCCAAATGCACAATGCCCGCCACAGGGGCGGGCATCGCTGTTGCACTGGCGCCAGGGCCATCAGGTGGGGACTCGACGCAGCATCTCGATGCCGGTTTTTCCATCGGCAATTTCACGCAATGCAGTCACCGCCGCCTTGTTGTTGCTTTCCACCTTGGGCGTGTGGCCTTGGTTGATCATGCGGGCGCGGTAAGTCGCTGCCAGCACCAGCTGAAACCGGTTGGGGATTTGCGCCAAGCTGTCTTCCACAGTAATACGAGCCATAAAGAACCTCACTTCAAAGAATCTTCCGCATGCAGCGGCAAAGCCGCATTGCTTGCCCAGAAGAAAGAATAAAACATGTCTGCCTGATCAGGCCTGTATCCCCAGCGCGCGAAACACTTGCGCCTGGGCGCGCTGCTGCGCGCTGTAACGCAAACGCTGTGCATGCACGATGCTTTTCAAATCAAACAACGCACGCTCGAACACGTCGTTGATGATCACGTAATCAAAATTGCCCGCCTGCGCCATTTCCACACGGGCATTGCGCATGCGCAGCTCAATCACGTCGGGCCGATCCTCGCCACGCCGCTCCAGCCGGGAGCGCAACTCCTCCAAGCTGGGCGGAAGAATAAAAATCAACACCGCGTTGGCAAAAACATTGCGGATTTGCATCGCGCCCTGGAAGTCGATTTCCAGCACCACATCCGCACCCTGCTGAATGCGGTCTTCAACCGCCTTTTTGGCCGTGCCGTAGCGGTTGCCATGGACGTTTGCCCACTCGATGAAGGCATCGGCAGCCACCATCGCATCGAACTCATGGGCGGGGATGAAAAAATACTCTCGCCCGTGCTTTTCCTGCCCGCGTGGCGCGCGCGTGGTATGCGACACCGTGGGAAACACCCGCGTATCCAGCTCAAGCAGTGCTTTGACCAGGCTGGATTTGCCCGCCCCGCTGGGCGCCGCAACAACGAACAAATTGCCTGGGTATTCAGCCTCACTGCCCACCCCTGCCGCCACCGCAGAAGCCGCGCCGGCCTGCACTGCGGGCGACAATGGCTGCTCTAACGTGTTGGAATGCAAATTGGAAGAAGCCATAGCAATGCCAAGCAATTGCCCGCTGCCATCCCGGGCAAAAGTTAGTAAAAATCACAGTGCCAACAAAACGGCTGGGGCCAGCCAAGAGCGGGCTTCAAAGTCCGCGCTCGGCTGCGGCCACCATCCAAGCCGCAGAACGAGAAAACCCTTGTAACTCACAACGAATTACAAGGGTTGGGCACATAAGAAAGTTCAGATCGTCGATGAGTACAGGCTTGGCATTTCAAGCCGGAAAAACCGGCAATCAACCAGTGGACGACTCAAACAGCAAAGCCAAGCCAAGTGGCGGAGAGAGCGGGATTCGAACCCGCGGTGGGCTATTAACCCACACACGCTTTCCAGGCGTGCGACTTAAACCACTCATCCATCTCTCCGAGCAAGCTGCGCATTGTAGCCGATTCGGCAGGCCCCGCAAAAAATTCCGTGCACTCAAGCCCCCTGGGCGCTTGGCGCGCCCAGCCCATGCCGGTCGAACAAACGGCCCTTCGGTTGCCTGTTTTGCCGCCCTCATTCCGGCGCTAGAAGGTCTGCGCTGCGACTATCATGTGCGGCTGTTGCGCAGCGCCTGCCCACCAGCTCCGCGCAGCACGGCCAAGGCGCGGTTTTAAGAGCCTGTTCAAAGTCTCGGTGCGAGTAGGCAAGAAGTGGTTTGGGATGGGCTGCAAGGCGCAAAACGCAGCCATAGCCGCAGCTATGGCGGGGCTTTGCGGGCGCCGCAGATCGCCAAATCCGCTTCATTGCCCGCCGCGCAGAGACTTTAAACAGGCTCTAAGCTGCTCTTGCAGGCAATTTGCCGCCACAGTCTCCAGGCCCGTCTGCCCACTGCCGGGCGGGCCCGCTCTTTCACCCCCTGTCAGGAGTTTTTCCCATGTCCCATGCGTTGAAGTTCGAGGTCTTGCCCAGCGACACCCCAACCCCCGATGCAGAGCGCGAGGCCATCCTGGCCAAAGGCAGCTTTGGCACCGCGTTTACCGACCACATGGCCACGATCGAGTGGAGCAAGGAGCGTGGCTGGCACGATGCGCGCATCCGCAAGCGTGCACCGTTCTCCATCGACCCCGCGGCATCCGTGCTGCATTACGGCCAGGAAATTTTCGAAGGCATGAAGGCCTACCGCGGCGAAGGCGATCGCATTACCTTGTTCCGCCCGGATGAAAATGCCCGCCGCTTCAATGCCTCGGCAGCGCGCATGGCCATGCCAGCCCTGCCCGAAGCCCTGTTCCTCGAAGCCGTCGAGGCCCTGGTGCGCATCGACAAGGACTGGATTCCCGGCGGCAATGGCAGCCTCTACCTGCGCCCCTTCATGTTCGCCAGCGAGCCCTTTCTGGGCGTGCGCCCGGCGCACCAGTTCACCTTCTGCACCATCGCCTCGCCCGTGGGCGACTATTTCAAGAGTGGCCCCAAACCCGTCAAGGTCTGGGTCTCGCAGCAGTACACGCGCGCGGCCGAAGGCGGCACCGGCGCGGCCAAGTGCGGCGGCAACTACGCTGCCAGCCTCATCGCTCAGGCCCAGGCGCAGCAAAACGGCTGTGAGCAGGTGGTCTTTCTCGATGCCGCCGAGCACCGCTGGATCGAAGAGCTGGGCGGCATGAACATCTTTTTCGTGCGCAAGGACGGCAGCCTGTTCACCACCCCACTGGGCACCATCTTGCCGGGCATCACGCGCGCCTCGCTGATGGAGCTGGCCCGCAGCCAGGGCATTGACGTGCAAGAGCGCAAATACGCCTTTGACGAATGGCGCGCCGATGTCGAAAGCGGCAGCGTCACGGAAGCCTTTGCCTGCGGCACCGCCGCAGTGGTGGCCTCCATCGGCGAAGTGCAGTTCGAAGGCGGCAGCTTCCGCATCGGCAACGGCGAGAGTGGCCCCGTCACCAGCGCGCTGCGCGAGCAACTGCTGGGCCTGCAACGCGGCAAGCTGCCCGACACCCGCAGCTGGGTGCGCACCCTGGCCTGAAGCACTGTCACGCGATGAGCATGCCAGCGCCCAGCTCCACGCCTTGCGCCAGCGCCCTGCCGCTGGGCCGCGAGGTTGACTACCCCAGCCGCTACGACCGCACGCTGCTCTACCCCATCGCGCGCGCAGCGCAGCGCCAGGAGCTGGGCCTTGGCACGGCCAAACAACTGCCTTTCATCGGTGCCGACATCTGGAGCGCCTTTGAGCTGAGCTGGCTCAACCCGCGCGGCAAGCCCCAAGTGGCCATCGCCCATCTGGTGTTCCCGTGCGAGACGCCCAACATCATCGAGAGCAAGTCCCTCAAGCTCTACCTCAACAGCCTGAACAACCACTGCTTCGCCAACAGCGCCGCACTGCGCCAGTGCCTGCTCGATGACCTCTCCGAAGCCGCCTGGCGCGGCAGCGGGCAGCAAGTCAGCATCGGCGTGCAGTTGGTTGAGGCCGCCGACTTCGGCGCCGAGCAACTGGCCGAGCTCGACGGCATCGACCTCGACCGCCTCGACGTTGAATGCCAGCACTACACGCCGCAGCCAGACCTGCTGCGCAGCGCACAGGGCCAGACGCCGGTCAGCGAAACCCTGTGCAGCCGCCTGCTCAAAAGCAACTGCCCCGTGACCGGGCAGCCCGACTGGGCCAGCATCCAAATCCGCTACACCGGCGCCCCCATCGACCAGGCCGCACTGCTGCAATACATCGTCAGCTTCCGCAACCACACGGGCTTTCATGAAAACTGCGTGGAGCGCATCTTTCTGGACATCTGGCAGCGCTGCCAGCCCACGCAGCTGAGCGTCTATGCCCGCTACACCCGGCGCGGCGGCCTGGACATCAACCCCTGGCGCAGCAGCAGCCCCCACACCGCGCCACGCAACTGGCGCACAGCCCGGCAATAGGCGGCCCGCGTGCGCGCCATTGGCAGTGATGGCGCTGGCGGCATTCAAGCCGGCATGCCGCAAGCCCCCCATGCCCAGCGGCAAGCGGCAAGCGGCAAAAGTAAAGGCAGGAAAGCAACAAAAAAGCCCAGGCGGGCAATGCCGCTGGGCTTTGCTCAAACGCTGCGCTTCACAAAAGCACAGGCATCAAAATT
>JAUMYI010000046.1 GCA_030528705.1 Comamonadaceae bacterium
CGCCATCAGTGCCCGCCGCAGCCCGTTCGACATCATGCAGCGCCGCATTCACCGCCGCGCTCAAGGCTTCATCATCCGCAGCGCCGGACACGAACAGCTTGCAGTACAGGTCAGTGCCGTGGTTCATGATCGCCCCTCATCCGCGAGGCTGGCCTGAACGGCTGCTTCCAGCTGCTCTTCAAAATCACAGGCTGCCGCCACGCGCAACCCGCGCGCCCGCAAGGCGGCCACCACATGCGCGAGCGCGGCCAAAAAGGCCTGGCAGGTGATCTCGTCGTCAGCCGCGTTCACCTCCACAAAATGCCGCCACAAGGTGAAGTCATCCTGTGCATCGCTCAGAGGCAGGTGCCGCGACTCGGCATGCACGGCCATGTCCAGCAACGGGGTCTGCACCAAAGCGGCGCCGTGGGTGACATGGCCCTGCGCAATGTCTCCCAGGACGGCAGCCAGCGCATCCGGATCGGCCGCACCGGCCACGTAAAGCGTGCAGTACAGCTCAGCGTCCGCAGATGGCATGGAAACCTGCGTCACCGGAGCCCGCCCTTGACGGCATCCACAGCCCCAGAGACCGCGTTGCCCATCATCTTGTCCACCCCGCCAGCGCGCCGCGCCTGATCTGCCAGGTAGCCACAAGACCTGCGCCCGCGCCAACGACGGCGCCCATCCCTGGCACGGGGCCTGAAAACGAATGACGAGATTCGATGCACATGACTGATGACTCCTGAATGTCGCATCCCGAATGATTGCATAAACAAAAATCGTCCCCTGCTGTTCATCGCCCGCGCAGTGCTGCGTGAGCTTGCACAGCCCATGCAAACTACCGGGAGATTGTCATGCACCTTGCCCTGCACAAGAGAGCCCGCACCACGCCGGCAGTGCGGGCAGACATCGCCGCCAGCCATGAGCCTGCCCGCGCGCTGGCCCAGCGCCATGGCATCACCGGGCAGACGGTCTACAAGTGAAAAACTGATGCGCCCGGCGATTTCGCGCACCGGCAGGCCATGCGCCAGCCCTTGCCGGCCACCCTTGACGCCCGTGCCTCCGGTTCGGAAACCAGGCAAATCACTGGGCACGCACCGGTCAAACGGATGCATCTGCACCGCGCGTTCGCCTTTTCTCAAACAACAGCGCCAAACATGCAAGCGGGCAATTTGTCGCTGCGGGCTTGCGGGAGATGGCTGACAGCGCGCCCCAACACACTTTCTTGTCGCTGGCGGCAGGCGCTTGAAAAAAAGACGGCCATTTTTCCCCGCCGCGGCACAGGCCTATACTACGGGCGAAACCATCACACCTCCGGAGGGAGCAACGCATATGGCCAACCGATGCTATCTTTACGCCATCGATTTTGATGGAACCCAGGGAAAACGCCGGGCCGGCGACAAAATCTACGGCCTGGCCGAATACGGCTACAACATTCCGCTGGCCTATAAAATTCTGGTCAGCCAGAACGCCCGCCCTTCTCACTCCATCATCTGGGATTACCCGCACCCCATCGCCATTCAGGGAGAATTTGAATCGGGCCGGGAGAAACTCTTTGCTTTTTTAAAGCAGGTTGCAGCCGAAAGCATCTTCGATCCGGTTGAACTGCAGCGGCAGATTCGGGAAACCGAAGCGTTTCTTGAGAAAAAAACAGTTGCGATACGCGATTTTGGAGTGCGGCGAAATTTACGAGATGAAACCAGCCGCCCTGGAAGTACAGAGCCAGGAACTATTCGAACAGGAAATCCTGAATATCGACGACCATCTGGCTGCCTGCCTGGCGAAACTCGGCGACATGAAGCGCAAAGCCGAACAAATCGAAGCCGCCGCTCAACAGCCGAAAAGCTTTTTCTCCCGCCTGTTTGGTCGCCACGACAAAACGCAAACGGAGCAGCCAGGCCGAGAAGCTAAAGCGATCCGGCAAGCCATGTGGGATCTGCTGGGCATCAACGCATGGGCCAACACCCTTTACTACCATTTTGACAACGAGTAAAGCCGCCCCATTCCGCCACGCCGGAGGCACTCCATGCATGATGTTGTCGCCTTTTTGCGCGGGGTCATGCCCTGCGGCAAGAGCGCCGTGAAGATGGCGGACGTGCGTGCGGTGCTGGGCGGCAACGGTTTTGACGATGTGCGCACCTGGATTCAAAGCGGCAATATCGCGCTGCGAACCGATCTGGATGCGGCCGCCACCGCCGAGCGCATCCAGGCGCTTTTGCGCGCGCATTTGCAGGTGGATTTGCCCGCCATCGTGAAAACCCCGGCGCAGTTGCGGCAGATATGGGCGGAAAACCCGTTTTCTGGCAGCGCCTGCGATGAAAAACGGGTGTTTTATACGCTGTGCAATACGCCGCTTTCCGACCCGCTGGACTTGAGCGGGCAGGATTATGGCGAGGAGCAACTGGCGATTCTGCCGCAGGCCGCCTACCTGTATATCCCCGGCGATGCCTCGCGCAGCCGCCTTGGCAATGCGTTTCTGGAAAAGAAACTCGGCCAGGTATTGACCACGCGCAACGGCAACACCCTGCGCAAGATGATGGATTTTTGATAAGCCCCGTGAAAGCCCCCACATTGAACTGGCATCTTTCCCACACTTACCAGAGCCTGCCGCCGCTGTTTTATTGGCAAGGCGAGCCTGCTGATTTTCCCGAGCCCAAAACCGTGCTGTTCAATGCCGCGCTGGCGGCGGAGTTGGGGCTGTTGCCTGCGGCCGATGCGGCCATCGAGCCGCAGGCGGTGGCGCAGGTGTTGTCCGGCAACCGCTTTCCCGCAGGCGCCCGGCCGATCGCGCAGGCCTATGCCGGGCATCAGTTCGGGCATTTCGCGATGCTGGGCGATGGCCGCGCCCTGCTGCTGGGCGAGCAGAGCACGCCGGATGGGCAGCGCATCGACATCCAGCTCAAGGGCAGCGGGCCGACGCCGTATTCGCGCCGCGGCGATGGCAAGGCGGCGCTGGGGCCGATGCTGCGCGAATACCTGATCAGCGAAGCCATGCACGCGCTGGGCATCCCGAGCACGCGCAGCCTGGCGGTGGTGCGCACGGGCGAGACCATCCGCCGCGAGCGCCCCACGTTCGGCCCCCAGCCCGGCGCGGTACTGACGCGCACCGCGCAAAGCCATATCCGCGTGGGCACGTTTGAATTTGCCGCCGCCACTGGCGAGGCGGCGAATATCCGCGCGCTGGCCGACTACGCCTTGCGGCGGCATTTTCCCGAGGCGCTGGCGGAACACCCGGCCCATCCCTATCCGGGTCTGCTGCGCGCCGTGATCGCCCGGCAGGCGGCGCTCGTTGCCCGCTGGCAGGCGGTCGGCTTCATCCACGGGGTGATGAATACCGACAACATGTCGATTCCCGGCGAGACCATCGACTACGGCCCCTGCGCCTTCATGGATGCCTACGACCCGGCCACGGTGTTCAGCGCCATCGACCGCGACGGCCGCTACCGCTTTGAGAACCAGCCGCCGATGGCGCAATGGAATCTGGCGCGGCTGGCCGAGGCGCTGCTGCCCTTGCTGGATGAGAACGAAAAGACCGCCATCGACATCGCCAACGCGGCGCTGCGGCAGTTTGCGCCGCTTTTCAACCAGCATTACCAGCAAGGCATGGCGCGCAAGCTCGGCATCTTCCAGCCGCAAGAAACCGATGCCGTCTTGCTGGATGATTTGCTGCAATTAATGCAGGCCAAGGCTGCCGACTTCAGCCACGCCTTCGTGCGCCTGACGCTGGAGATGCAGGATGCCGATGGCAGCTATCTGGACGGCACCCAAGCCCTGTTTGCCGATCCGGCCTTTGCCGCTTGGAAAAGCCGCTGGCAGGCGCGGATCGCCGCCCAGCCGCAGGGCCGGGCCGAGGCGGCGGCGCTGATGCAGGCGAGCAACCCGTTCGTGATCCCGCGCAATCATCGCGTGGAGGCGGCGCTGGCCGCCGCCGAAGCGGGCGATGTGCAGCCACTCAACGCCCTGCTTGCCGCGTTGCAAAAACCGTTTGACTACAGCGCCGAGCGCCACTGGCAACGCTTGCCCGATGCCTCGCAGCCGGGCTACCGCACGTTCTGCGGTACCTGAGCCGAAATGGGTTCGACGCTTGGCCGTAGGCAATAAAAAAGCCGCTGACGAATGGACAGCGGCTGCGCGAGAGCGATGAATCCGATGATGGTGCCCAGGAGAGGACTCGAACCTCCACGGAGTCGCCCCCGCTAGCACCTGAAGCTAGTGCGTCTACCAATTTCGCCACCTGGGCACTTCAGGAAAGCGCGCATTGTAATGCCAAACGCAGCCCCTCACGCGCTCGTCGTGTAAAAAATCGGCTTGGGCCTGTGCAGGTCGCCCCAAGGCATGGGGCCATGCGGATAACGCAGGCAAAACAAAAGCCACTCATCGGAGTGGCCTGGATCGCTTGTTTTTGTCGTTACACTTGGTGCCCAGGAGAGGACTCGAACCTCCACGGAGTCGCCCCCGCTAGCACCTGAAGCTAGTGCGTCTACCAATTTCGCCACCTGGGCACTTCAGGAAAGCGCAGATTGTAATCCATAAAACTGGATCTGAATTGAACAAATCCCATTTGATGCAAGAAATCGTTGGCACCGTACAGGGCCGACGCGAAGGACACGGGTTCATCACACCCGACGATGCTTCCGACGATATTTATCTCCCCCCCGAGGCCATGCGCCAGTTGGTACACCGCGACCGGGTGCGCGCGCGCATCGTGCGGCTGGATCGCAAGGGCCGCCCCGAAGGCCATGTGCTGGAAATTCTCGAGCGGCCCACCAAGACCATCATTGGCCGCCTGCTGCAGGAAAGCGGCGTTTGGCTGGTGGCGCCCGAAGACCGGCGCTACGGCCAGGACGTGATCGTGCCCGATGCGGCCACCGCCCATGCCCAGGTGGGGCAGATCGTGGTGGTGGAGTTGACCGAGCGCCCCACGCTGCACGGCCAGCCCGTGGGGCGCATCGTCGAGGTGCTGGGCGATGCCGACGACGCAGGCATGGAGATCGAGATTGCGGTGCGCAAGTACGAAGTGCCGCATGCTTTTTCCGAGCCCTGCCTGAAGGCCGCGGCCAAGCTGCCGGCCACGGTGCGCGCGGCCGATCGCAAGGGCCGCATTGATTTGCGCGACGTGCCGCTGCTCACCATTGATGGCGAGGACGCGCGCGATTTCGACGATGCCGTCTATTGCGAACCCGCGCGCGTGGGCCGCGGCAAGGGCTGGCGCCTGCTGGTGGCCATTGCCGACGTCAGCCACTACGTGCCCTCGGGCGGGGCCATCGACGCCGATGCGTTCGAGCGCGCCACCAGCATTTACTTCCCGCGCCGCGTCATCCCGATGCTGCCGGAAAAGCTCTCCAACGGCCTGTGCTCGCTCAACCCCGGCGTGGACCGGCTGTGCATGGTGTGCGACATGCTCATCACGGCCAAGGGCGAATTGCACGCCTACCAGTTCTACCCGGCGGTGATGCACAGCCATGCGCGCATGACCTACACCCAGGTGGCCGACATCCTGCTCAACACCCGCGGCCCGCTGGCGCAGCAGTACCAGGGCCTGGTGCCCGAGCTGCTCAATCTGCACGGCGTCTACCAGGCATTGCTGTCGGCGCGCCAGCAGCGCGGCGCGGTCGATTTTGAAACCACCGAAACCCAGATCGTTTGCGACGACAACGGCCGCATTGCACAAATCCTGCCGCGCACGCGCACCGAGGCGCACCGTCTGATTGAGGAGGCCATGTTGGTGGCCAACGTCTGCGCGGCCGATTTCGTGCAAGGCGCGGCGGGCCATCTGGCGCTGTACCGCGTGCACGAAGGCCCAACGCCCGAGCGCCAGAACGTGCTGCGCGCCTACCTCAAGGCCATGGGCATTGGCCTGAACATCGGTGACGACCCCAGGCCGCAGGATTTCCAGGCCATTGCCGAGGCCACCAAGGAGCGGCCCGATGCGCAGCAAATCCACACCATGCTGCTGCGCGCCATGCAGCAGGCCATTTACACGCCGCACAACAATGGGCACTTCGGCCTGGCCTTCGAGGCCTATGCGCACTTCACCAGCCCGATCCGCCGCTATCCCGACCTGCTGCAGCACCGCGTCATCAAGGCCATTCTGGCCGGGGGGCAATACCAGCTGCCGGCTATCCCGCAGGCCGATTCCGTGACCCAGCAGTTCCGCCAGAAGCTGGCGGCCATGGTGGCGCCGCCCAAGCCGGGCGGGCGGCAAGATGATGCCAAGGGCCAGGCCAAAGGCGCGGCGCGCCAGGGCCGGGGGCGCAAGAAGGCGGCCCAGCCCGACGCCCAGCAGCGCATGCAGGCCTGGGAGCAAGCCGGCTTGCACTGCAGCGCCAGCGAGCGCCGCGCCGACGAGGCCAGCCGCGACGTGCAGGCCTGGCTCAAGTGCCAGTACATGCGCGAACATCTGGGCCAGGTCTTTGCCGGCACGGTCTCGGCCGTCACCAGCTTCGGCCTGTTCGTCACGCTGGACGCCATGTACGTCGATGGCCTGGTGCACATCGCCGAGCTGGGCAGCGACTACTTCCGCTATGACGAGGCGCGCCAGGAGTTGCGCGGCGAGCGCACCAGCCAGCGCTACGGCATTGGCGCGCGCTTGCAGGTGCAGGTCAGCCGCGTCGATCTGGATGCGCGCAAGATCGACTTCGTGCCGCTTTTCGACGATCCGGCTGGCAAGGGCGATGCCAGCGCTGGCGGCACCGCAGCCCTGCTGCGCCCGCGCCGCGCCAGCCGCCGCCAGGCAGGCGATGCCAGCGGCCAGTCCGAGGCCAGCGCACGCAGCGCCAGCAACCGCAGGGGCAGCCGCCGCAAAGACGCTGCACGCAAAAGCCGCAAGCACTGAGCCGGCGGGCCTGCCCTTGATGCGGTACGGCACTCATTGGTAAGAGCCTGTCCACCAAGCCCTCGCGAATGGCGATCACCTCAGGTCGGGATGGGGGGCGAGGCGCAACACGCCCCAATCCGCTGCACTGCCTGCCGTGCGCGGGAGACTTGTTCAGCGTTGCCTTTGAATAGATTCAGGCCGCGCGGCCACGGCGGCGATGCGGGCGGCTTGGATGCGGGCGCCGATCTGCGGGCCTTGCAGGCCCTGGCGTGCCGCTTGGGCGGCGATGGGGGCGGTGTCGACCGATTGCGCAGCCTGCAGCGCCGCCAGCAGGCGCGGGCGTTGCGGATAGGCAAAGGCTGCTGCGCGCTCTGCGGCCGCGCCCGCTGGCAGGGCCAGTGCGGCATCGGCCTGAGCCATGCAGTCGCAGGCCCACAGTGCTAAGGCGAAGCGTTCTGGGCGGCGCAGTGCGTCGCAGTGCTCCAGCAGGGCGACGGTGCTCGCCGCGTCGGCATGCAGGCTGGCATGGATGGCCTGGCGCTGCCGGGCCAGCAGCAGTGCCAGCTCGCGCAGTTCGGTGGGCACTTTCAGGCGGGCGGCCATGGCCTCGGCCTCGGCGGCGCTGGGCGGGCCGTGTGGCGCGGGGCCGTGCAGCAAGCAGGCGTAGCGCACGGCCAGCGGGGCCTGGGCGCGCGCGGCTGCGGCCAGCGCCTGCAGCGCAGGCGGGGTCTTCAGGGGCAGGGGGCTTGTGGCGGGCGCAGTCGTTGCGCCCCAGCGCTGCGCCAGCTCGGGCAGCACCACGGCCAGGGCGCCGCAGTCGTGCAGCACGCTGAACATGCGCAGTGGCGCGTGTTCCATCAGCCCACGGGCCAGCTCTTGCCAGACGCGCTCGGGCACCAGGTGGGCGGCCTCACCGGCTTGCACCATGCTGCGCATCAGCGCCATGGTGTCCTCGGCGATGCTGAAATCGGCAAAGCGTGCGGCAAAGCGCGCCAGGCGCAGAATGCGCAGCGGGTCTTCAGAGAAGGCCGCGCTGACGTGGCGCAGCCGCTTGCGCTGCAAGTCGGCGCGGCCGCCGTAGGGGTCGACCCATTCCTGCCGGCCATCGTCTAACTGGCGCATGGCGATGGCGTTGATGGTCAGGTCGCGCCGGGCCAGGTCTTGCTCCAGCGTGACGCTGGGCTCGGCGTAGACGGTAAAGCCCTTGTAGCCCCGGCCGCTTTTGCGCTCGGTGCGCGCCAGGGCGTATTCCTCATGGGTTTGCGGGTGCAGGAAGACCGGAAAGTCCTTGCCCACTGGCGTGAAGCCCTGGGCGCTCATCCACTGTGGCGTGGCGCCGACCACGACCCAGTCGCGATCCTGCACGGGGCGCCCCAGCAGTTGGTCGCGCACGGCGCCGCCGACCATGTAGATGCGCGGGGCCAGCGCCTCATCGGCAGCCTGGGGCTGGCGGGGATTCATCGTGGCGGCCGTGCGCGGCGGGCTTTCAGTCGCCGTGTGCGCTGCCGGGCTGCAGGCGGTAGGGCTCTTCGCAGAGGACGAAGTCGTGCTCGGCCAAGGCGTCCTCGATCCAGGCGGCCACGCCAGGGCAGGCGCAGATGGCTTGCACGTAGCCGCGCACGGTGTTGCTCACCGGCAAGGCGTAGGTTTGCACGCGCATGACCAGCGGGGCGTAGAAGGCGTCGGCGATGGTGAAGTGCTCGCCAAACAGGAAGGGGCCGTGGTGGTTGCGCAGCAGCTCGCCGCACAGCGCCTCGATGCGTTGCATGTCGCGGCGCAGTGCGGGCTTGTCGCGCCAGGCGATGGCGCCGGCTTGGGGCAGGTGCGCCTCGATGTTCATCGGCAGGGCGCTGCGCAGGGCGGTGAAGCCGGTGTGCATTTCGGCGCAGATGCTGCGCGCCCGCGCGCGCTGCGCGACGGGCTCTGGCCACAGGTGCCGCTCGGGAAAACGCTCGGCCAGGTATTCGACGATGGCCAGCGAATCCCAGATCACCAAATTGCCATCGACCAGCACCGGCACCTTGCCCGCCGGGCTGATGTGCGAGATGGTTTTCTTGAACTCCGAATCGGGCGCGAAGCTGTCAAAGCGCAGCTTCACTTCGCGAAAGGCGATGCCGTGCTCGCGCATCAGCACCCAGGGGCGCATGGACCAGGACGAGTAGTTCTTGTTGCCGATGTAGAGCGTCAGCGCGGTGGCAGGTGCGGTCATGGGCGTTTCTCTCTTTCTCTCTGGCCTGCTGGGCGGATTGTTGTGCGGATGGTGGGCGCGGCCTCAGAACAGGCCTTCACACGGGCCAGACCACGCCGTTGTCGTTGAGGATGGCATCGAGCGGGATGTCGTGCGGCTCGGGCTCGAAGTCTTCGACGAAGCCCTCGGTATAGCCCAGGCCGACGGTGAAGGGGCGCGGCTTGAGCGCCGCCAGCGTGCGGTCGTAGAAACCGCCGCCGTAGCCCAGCCGATAGCCGCCCGCGCCATAGCCCACGCAGGGGATGAACAGCAGGTCGGGCTCCAGAATGTCCGTGTCCTTGGGCTTGGGGATGCCGTAGGCATCCTCCTCCATCGGGCAGCCTGGGTACCAGGCGTGAAAGCGCAGCGTCTTGTGGGTCTTGTCCACCACCGGCAGGGCGATGCGGCGCAGCAGCGGGGCGTCGAGCAACTCTCCATCCTCCTTCCAGCGGTGCAGCGCCGGCAGCGGGTCGAACTCGCCCTTGATCGGCCAGTACGCGCCGATGACCAGCTCGGGGCGATCCACCAGCCAGATGCGCATGACCTGCTGCAACTGCGCATTCTTCTCGATGCGACTGGCCATATTGACCCGCCGCTGCACCAGAGTTCTCCTCAGCGTGGCTTTGTCCATTTCATAATTCCCAGCATGCGATCGACCACCATTCTGACACCACTTTGCGCCGCCTTGGCCCTGCTGGCAGCCACTGTCGCAGGCCCGGCGCAGGCCCAGTCGCAGGCTACGGCCAGCACCGCCCGGCAGGCGCCCTCGCGCGCCGGCGATCAGGCCATCTTGGAGATGCGCCAGGCCTATGCCGCAAAGAATGGCGCGCGTCTGGCCCAGCTCTTGCCCAGCGTGCAAGGCCATGCGCTGGAAGGCTGGGGCGCATACTGGGAACTCAGTCACCGCCTGCGCGATGCCCAGCGGCGCGAGGTCGACGCCTTTCTGGCGCGCTACCGTGGCAGCTACGTGGAAGACCGGCTGCGCAACGACTGGCTGCTGCTGCTGGGCCAGCGCCGCCAGTGGGCCGAGTTCATGCACTATGCCCAGGGCTTTCGCATGCAGGATGACCCGCAGGTCAAATGCTATGAGCTGCTGATCAACGACATCCAGGGCCACGCCGCGCCCGCCGCGCCGCAGCAGGTGCTGTCGCTGTGGTGGGGGCAGAGCCGCGCCGACGACGGCTGCACGCACGCCGTGCAAGAGTTCTTTGCCGATGGCCGCATCAAGCCCCAGGAAGTCTGGCAGCGCGCGCGCATCGGCGCGCACCACAACCGCCCAGCCGTGGTGCGCTCGGCCGTGGCCATCGTCGCGCCGGCCTCGCTGGCGCACGTGGACAGCGCCATGGGCAAGGCCGCAGCCTTTCTGGGCCATCGCAGCACCGCCAGCGACCCGGCGCGGCGCGCCCTGGTGCCGCTGGCCCTGGCGCGCCTGGCCAGCAGCGATGCCGCCGCCGCCGCCACGCAGATGAAGCACCGCTGGTCTGCGCAACTGAGCCCCGCCGAGCGTGACTTCGTCTGGGGCGCCATTGGCCGCTGGGCCGGCATCCGCCTAGAGCCGCAGGCGCAGGGCTACTTCGCGCAGGTGAAAAATCCGCGCAACCTGCTCGATGAGCAACTGCACTGGAAAGCCCGCGTCGCGCTGCGCTTTGGCCAATGGCCGCAGGTGGCGCGCGCCATCGACGCCATGAGCCTTGACGATCAGCAATCGCCTACCTGGGCCTACTGGCGCGCACGGGCGCTACAGGCCAGCGGCCGGGCCGAGGACCAAGCCAGCGCGCAGCGCCTCTTGCAAAGCATTGCCGGCACAACCAGCTTCTACGCCCAGCTGGCCTATCAGGCGCTGGGCGGCAAAGTCGGCATCGCGCCCGAGCCAGCTGCCTTGACCGAAGCCGAGAAAGCCCGCGCGCGCACCAACCCCGGCCTGCTGCGCGGCATCTACGCTATCCGCATCGGCCTGCGCAGCGAAGGCGTGCGCGAATGGAACTACACCACCAACTTGCACGAGCGCGGCGGCATGAACGACCGCGACCTGCTGGCCGCTGCCGACCTGGCCTGCCGCTACGAAGTCTGGGATCGCTGCATCAACACCAGCGAGCGCACGCGCGACTTCATGAGCTTTCGCCAGCGCTACCCCATGCCCTTCAAGGACGACGTGGTGCGCCGCACGCAGGAAATCGAGCTCGACCCCGCCTACGTCTACGGCCTGATCCGCCAGGAAAGCCGCTTCATCATGGACGCGCGCTCCAGCGTCGGCGCCTCGGGGTTGATGCAAGTCATGCCCGCCACGGCCCGCTGGACGGCCAAGCGCATCGGCCTGGAAGGCTTCAAGCCCGGCGACCTCAACCACAAGGACACCAACATCGCCATCGGCACGGCCTACCTGAAACTGGCGCTGGACGAATTCGCCGGCTCCATGCCGCTGGCCGCCGCTGCCTACAACGCCGGCCCAGGGCGGCCGCGTGTCTGGCGCAACGGCCCGGTGCTGGAGACGGCCATCTGGGCCGAGAACATCCCCTTCAACGAAACGCGCGACTACGTGCAAAAAGTGCTGGCCAACGCCACCGTCTATGGCGCCATCCTCAGCGGCCAACCGCAATCGCTGAGCGTGCGCCTGGGCCCCAGCATCGGCCCGCGCCAGGAGGGCGACCCGGCAGCGATTGCCGATTTGCCGTGATGGCTCGAAGGCCGCTTCTCAGTCCACAGCCGTCACCGGCCTGAGAAACGAAGCTGTGTTGGTTGCTGCGCTCTGCGCTGATGCACAGCAAGACTGCGCAGCGGGGGATCCACCGCCTCGCCTGCCATGCACGAAGCCGTGCATGGCCTGCCGCCGGATCGAGAGCATCTTGCACCAGCTGTTTTCCGAGCAGCGCATCAACCCGCGCCGCGAGTTCTTCCGTGTCGATCCGGAGAAGGTGGTGCTGGCGATCAGCATTGGCCCGTTCACGGAAGTCACGCCCGGGCAGGTCGCGGCCGATGCCGAGGATAGGCAGGCGCTGGAGAAGGAAAAGGCGCGCCGCCCGCGTATCCGCCTGGCCGCGCTCGGCATCCATCCGGGGGCGGTGCTGCATTTCTCGCGCGATGAGGCCATCACCGCCACGGTGCTGCGGGACAACCGGGTGAGCTATCAGGGCCAGGAGATGAGCCTGTCGGCGGCGGCGCTGGCCGCGCTGCACGGGCTGGGCTACCGCACGCCGGCGGCCAGTGGCTCGGAGCATTGGCTGTTCGAGGGCGAGCTTTTGGACGAGCGCCGCCGCCGCATGGAGGCCGAGCAGTTCGACGCGGACGAGCCGGGCGCATCGTGAAGCAAGGCGCAACCAAGGCTTTGGCGCGCGGGCGAACCGTGATTGGCAGCCTCTCCAGCCTCTCCGCCCCCGATGGGCGCACAGCAGATCCCAGTGATGATCCCAGTGATCAATCAGGGCCATGCGCTGGAAGGAAGCAGGGATCCGCGCAGACTCTGTGTTGTTGGCTTCAGGTCACCTGCAGGCTGCCCTTGGCGGCCATCAGCAGGTCGATGACGTCCGGGGCGGTGATGATCTCGTAGCCGGGGGCCATGTCGCTTTCTTGCAGGCCGTTGTGCAGCATGCAGGATTTGCAGATGGCGATGCGGCCGCCCAGTTCGAGGAAGCTGCCCAGCAGGGTGGGCACGGGCTCGAAGGGGGCGCCGATGTCCATGCCTTCGGTGGCTTTGGGCTTGCCCAGCGTGACGCCTTCGGCCATCAGGATCAGCGTGGCGCTGTGGCCTTTCTTGAGCGCGTTGACGGCCATGGTGAAGGCCACGGTGACTTTGTCCGGGTTGCCGTGGCCGTCGAACAGGGTGGCGACGAAGTCGGTGGTTTGCATGGGTTGCTCCTTGGGGTGGTGCTGCTTGAGAGAGCCTGCTCGCAATCGTGAGCAGGCTCTGGGCTCAGGCTGCGCGCAGTTGCCGGAACCAGCCGGCGATGCTGTAGCAGACGATGGTCGTGCCGATCATGCCCAGCAGGTAGACCAGGCCGATGACCAGCCAGTCGATGGCGCCGCCGGGGTTGGTGGTGCCCGAGGATGCGACCTGGAACATGAGCGCCACGGCCAGCACGCCGCCGAGCAGGCCCAGGAATTGGCAGGCCACCAGGCGCGCGGGCGCCAGGCGGCGCTCGCGCAGCAACAGCAGCAAGAAGGCCAGTGTGCCCAGGATGCTGATGAGGGGCAGGGCAATCAGCAGGGGCGCGCCCAGCATTTCCTGCAGCACGGCCAGCACGGAGGAAAAATCCAGTTCTTTCATGTGTCGTTCTCCTTGTCGTTGGCGCGCTTAGACCTGGCCGCGCAGCATGCTGATATAGGTGGGTTTGAGGGCGGAGGTCTTGAGCGCCCAGCTAGCCCAGAGCTCTTCCAGCGGGGCGATGACGCCGGGGAAGGAGGGCAGCAGATTGTTCTGGTAGTCGAACTCAATCAGCATGGCGCGGCCCAGGCGGGTGATCAGCGGACAGGAGGTGTAGCCGGTGTAGAGGGCTTTGCTGGTGGCGCCGGCCATTTCGGCCACGGCGTGGTCAACGGCCACGGGCACTTGCCATTTGACGCTGGCGGCCGTCTTGCCCTTGGGCACGCCGGCAATGTCGCCCACGCCGAAGACGTTGGGGTAGCGCACGTGGCGCAGCGTGCCCTTGTCCACTTCCATCCAGCCATCCTTGGCCCACTTGCCTTCCTGCCAGGGCAGGGGGCTGTTGCGCACGGCGTCGGGCGCTTTCATCGGCGGGATGACGTTGATGAAGTCGTATTGCAGCTCGGCCGTGCCCTCGGTGGTGTTGAAGGTGGCGATGCGGCGGCCCGGGTCGATGGATTTGAGCGAGCGCTCGTAGTTGACCTGCACGCCGCGCTCCTGGAACAGCATGCGCACTTTTTCAGCCACCACGGGCACGCTGAACAAGGCCTTGCTGTGGGCGTTGTAGATCAGCTGCGAGCGCCCGCGCACGCCGCGGCGGCTGAGGTAGTCCTCCACCAGGAAGGTGT
>JAUMYI010000047.1 GCA_030528705.1 Comamonadaceae bacterium
GCGACCTGATCCTGCCCATCATCGAGGCCGTGGCCTCGCAGGTCTTCATCCCGCTGACCGTCGGCGGCGGCGTGCGCAGCGTGGCTGACGTGCGCCGCTTGCTGAGCGCCGGGGCCGACAAGGTCAGCTTCAACTCAGCGGCCATTGCCACGCCCGAAGTCATCGACCAGGCAGCGGACAAATACGGCGCACAATGCATCGTCGTGGCCATCGACGCCAAGCGCCGCAGCGCCCAGGCCGAGCAGGCCCTGGGCGCAGACGGCCAGCCGCTGGGGCCGGGCTGGAACGTCTACAGCCACGGCGGCCGCAAGGACACCGGCCTGGATGCGCTGGCCTGGGCGCGCGAAATGGCCCGGCGCGGCGCGGGCGAAATCCTGCTCACCAGCATGGACCGCGACGGCACGCAAAGCGGCTTCGACCTCGAACTCACCCGCGCCGTGGCCGACGCCGTGCCCGTGCCCGTCATCGCCAGCGGCGGCGTGGGCACGCTCGAGCACTTGGCCGACGGCATCACCGCCGGCGGCGCCGACGCCGTGCTGGCCGCCAGCATCTTCCACTTCGGCGCCTACACCATCGAGCAGGCCAAGCGCCACATGGCCGCGCGCGGCATCCCCGTGCGGCTGTGAGCCCCCCGATACCTGAAACACAGCGAGATCTCTATGCTCCCTTACGACCTCGATGGCAAAACCTTTCGCTCCGTCAGCAACACGCCCAATGGCGAGGTGGACGGGCAGACCCGCTTTCACTACCGCCAGCGGGGCGAGATCGTCACCGCCCATTACGAGGGCGGGCAAGTGCGCTGCGGCCAGCTCATGGCGCGCATGCTGCCCGATGGGCGCCTGGACATGCGCTACCACCACCTCAACAGCGCAGGCCAGTTCATGCTCGGCCAATGCCTGTCCACCCCCGAGCGCCTGCCCGATGGCCGCTTGCGCTTTCACGAGCAATGGCAATGGCTCAGCGGCGACGGCAGCAGCGGCCAATCCATGATTGAAGAGGTCAACGAATGAGCGATGCCAACCCTGCGGCCACCCCAGACGCCCCGGCCAGCGACGCCTGGCTGGACGCCATCGCCTGGGACGCCAACGGCCTGATCCCCGCCATCGCCCAGGAAAAAGACACGGGCGACATCCTCATGCTCGCCTGGATGAACCGCGAAGCCCTGCGCCAGACGGCGCAAACAGGCCAGGCCGTCTACTACAGCCGCTCGCGCGGCAAACTCTGGCGCAAAGGCGAGGAATCGGGCCACTTCCAGACCGTGCACGCCATCCGCACCGACTGT
The DNA here is from genome assembly GCA_030528705.1 of Comamonadaceae bacterium. Lineage (GTDB taxonomy): Bacteria > Pseudomonadota > Gammaproteobacteria > Burkholderiales > Burkholderiaceae_C > Lampropedia. The sequence continues at coordinate 1,283 of JAUMYI010000047.1, forward strand.
GACAGCGACGTCATCTTGCTGACCATCACCCAGCACGGCCACCAACCCGCCATCGCCTGCCACACCGGGCGCCACAGCTGCTTTTATCAGCGGCTGGAAAACCCCGCCTCGCCCGCCCCGCACTGGCAGGCCGCCGAGCCCGTGCTGAAAGACCCGCAGCGCATCTACAAGCCATAGGCCACACCACACATGACCGACACCCCATCCGCCGACGCGCTGTTCGCCCATCTGGCCGAGGTTTTTGAATCGCGCAAGCCCCAGCGCGGCGGCGACCCCGAGCGCAGCTACGTTGCCCGCCTGCTGGCCGAAGGCAAGGCGCCTGACGCCTTTCTGAAAAAAATCGGCGAGGAGGCGGCCGAAGTCGTCATGGCCGCCAAGGACGTGGCCAGCGGCGCCAAGGCGCAGCAGGCGCTGGTCTATGAAGTGGCCGACCTGTGGTTTCACACCCTGGTGGCGCTGGCGCACTTCGATCTGGACGCCAGCGACGTGCTGCGCGAGCTGGCGCGGCGCGAAGGCCTCAGCGGCCTGGCCGAGAAGGCCGCCCGTGCGCAGGGCTGAACGTATCCATTCACTCTTCAAGTCACACCACCCATGCCATCCATCCTGCTCTTCAACGCCAGCAACAGCGCCCAATCCATCCACGACAAAGTGCTTGATGCCGTGCAGCAACTGCTGCAAGCCCAGGGCCAGCAGCCCATCGCACGCCAGAGCATGCGCGACTACGAGCTGCCATTGTTGAGCCTGGATCGCGAGCGCGAGCAAGGCTACCCCGAGCCGGCCCAGGCCTTCTACGCGCTGCTGGCTGCGCACGAGGCGCTGGCCATTGCCTGCCCGGAGCACAACGGTTCCGTGCCGGCGGCGTTCAAGAATCTGCTGGACTGGACTTCGCGCTACGCCCGCCACCAGCCGCACAAAATGTTCGAGGGCCGGCAGGTGCTGCTGCTGAGCACCTCGGGCGGCGCCAACGGCGGCGCCACCAATCTGGCCCACCTGGCCAAGCTGCTGCCCTGGCAGGGCGCGGCCAAGGTCGTTACCTGCAGCCTGGGCGGCTTTTACGAGCGATTCCCCGATGGCCTGCCCAACGAGGCCACGCGCGAGGAGCTGCAACAGGCGCTGCAGCAATGGCTGGCATGAGGTCGCAGGCATTCTGAGCGCCTGTCAAGCAGGCTCTGGCCTCGCACTCGGCATCTGCCGTGTGCAGCCTCAGTCCCACCCATAATGGCCCTGGGAAAGTCTGCATGAGGCGCAGCGCCCACAGGGCCTGCTGGCTTTGGGCTTTGTGCAAACCTTCCTCTCCCCTGGCGGGCCGTGCTGCCGTGGCGCGGCCCATGTTGCTGTGTTTTCTGACAGAAAGGTCATGCCATGCCAGCCATGATGAAAGCCGCCGTGTTCGTCGAGCCCGGGCGCATCGAAGTGGTCGACAAACCCATCCCCGACGTGGGGCCCAACGATGCGCTGATCCGCATCACGACCACCACGATTTGTGGCACCGATGTGCACATCCTCAAGGGCGAATACCCGGTCGAGAAGGGCCTGACCGTCGGACATGAGCCGGTGGGCGTGATCGAAAAGCTCGGCAGCGCCGTCAAAGGCTACCGCGAAGGCCAGCGCGTCATCGCTGGCGCCATCTGCCCGAACTTCAACTCCTATGCCGCACAGGGCGGCGCGCCCTCGCAAGATGGCAGCTACCTCGTGGCCAGCGGCCGCTGCGGTTGCCACGGCTACAAGCTCACCGCCGGCTGGCGCTTTGGCAATCTGATCGACGGCACCCAGGCCGAATACGTGCTGGTGCCCGATGCCGAGGGCAACCTCGCGCCCGTGCCCGACGGCCTGAGCGACGAGCAGGTGCTGATGTGCCCGGACATCATGTCCACCGGCTTCGCCGGCGCGGAGAACGCCAACATCCGCATTGGCGATACCGTGGCCGTGATCGCCCAGGGCCCCATCGGCCTGTGCGCCACCGCCGGCGCGCGCCTGAAGGGCGCCACCACCATCATTGCCATCGACGGCAACGACGAGCGCCTGGCCGTGGCCAAGCGCATGGGCGCGGACGTGACGCTGAACTTCCGCAAGCTCGACGTGGTGGACGAGGTACTCAAGCTCACCGGCGGTCGCGGCGTGGATTCGGCCATCGAGGCGCTGGGCCTGCAGGCCACCTTCGAGCAGGCGCTGCGCATGCTCAGGCCAGGCGGCACGCTCTCCAGCCTGGGCGTGTACTCCGAAGACCTGCGCATCCCGGTAGGGCCATTCGGCGCTGGCCTGGGCGACCACAAGATCAACACCGCCCTGTGCCCCGGCGGCAAGGAGCGCATGCGCCGCCTGATGGCAGTGATCGAATCGGGCCGCGTTGACCTCAGCGCGCTGGTGACGCACACGCGCAAGCTCGAAGACATCACCGAGGCCTACGATCTGTTCATGCACCAGCGCGACGGCGTGCTGAAGATCGCCATCAAGCCGTAACGCCAGCGAGCTTGAACGCGCTTTGCACCGCGCGGCGCAAAACCAGCAAAGGGCCCGTTCGGGCCCTTTTGCATTGGCTCGGCAACAGGCTTTCAGAACTCCAGCAGCCGCTCCAGGGCGTGGCGCATGGCGGCGTGGCGGATGGCGGGTCGGTCGCCTTCGAACAGGCAGCGTTGGGCCTGCAAGGTTTGGCCGTTGCCCCAGGCGAAGCAGACCGTGCCCACGGGCTTGGCGGGGCTGCCGCCATCGGGGCCGGCGATGCCGGTGATGGCCACGCTCAGCTGCGCTGGAGCATGGGCTAAGGCGCCGCGCGCCATGGCCAGGGCGACAGCCTCGCTGACGGCGCCCTCGCGCTCGATCAAGGCTGCGGGCACGCCCAGCAACTGCTGTTTGGCGGTGTTGGAGTAGGTCACCAGGCCGCGCTCGAACCAGCGGCTGGAGCCGGGCAGCTCGGTGCAGGCCGCGGCCAGCAGGCCGCCGGTGCAGCTCTCGGCCGTGACCAGCATGCGGCCGCTGCGCAGCAGGTGCTCGGCCAGGGCCTGCAGTTGTGCGTGCAAGGTGGGGGCGGTGGTGCTCACCATGGTGTCGGGCTCGGGTCAGGAATCAAAACCAATGCACGCCCAGCGCCAGCACCAGCAGGGTGCAGAAGGCGGCGACCAGGTCGTCCCACAGAATGCCCCAGGCGCCGCGCCAGCCCTGGCCTTTGAAGGCGCGATCGGCCCAGCGCACGGGCTGGGGCTTGACGATGTCGAAAAAGCGAAACAGCCCGAAGGCCAGCAGCTGCAGCCAGAAGCTGCTGGGGCCCAGCACCCAGAGCACCAGCCAGAAGGCCAGGATTTCGTCCCAGACGATGCAGCCGGGGTCTTCGCTGCCGAGCAGGCGGGCGGTGCGCTCGCAGGCCCACCAGCCGATGGCCAGGGCTGCCGTGAAGAACCAGGCCAGCAGGGCATCGGGCGCGTGCGCCAGCAGCAGCGCATAGCTCAGCCAGGCCGCCAGCGTGCCCATGGTGCCCGGCGAGACGGGGATGCGCCCGCAGCCCAGGCCCAGCGCAATGGTGCGCGCCAGGCGTGCACTCAGCTTGTCGCCAAGGGGAAACGAGGAGGCGGAGCGGGACGTGGATGGCATGACAATACTTTGGATTGCAAACGCATGGGCCACCGATGGTAGCGGCAAATGCTGCTCAAGCTTGGCGCGCCATGTGGGCATGGCCCTCTGGCTATGATTTGCTGTGCTTGCCCGCCCTGCGGCGCAGGGTGCAGGCAGCGCAGCCACAACAATGATGAAAGGAGTCACAGCAATGAACCAGCAGCGCCCTTGGCTTGATGCCTATCCCCCTGGCGTGCCCGCCGAGATTGATCCGGATCAGTACCAGTCGCTCAACCAGCTCATCGACGAGAGCATGCAGGCCTTCCGCGATAAAGCCTGCTACAGCTACATGGGCAAGGAGTTCAGCTTTGGCCAGATTGATGCTCAGAGCGCGGCCTTTGCCGCCTACCTGCAGGGCCTGGGGCTGAAAAAGGGCGATCGCGTAGCGGTGATGATGCCCAACGTGGTGCAGTACCCGGTGGCGGTGATTGGCGTGCTGCGCGCCGGGCTGGTGCTGGTCAACGTCAACCCGCTGTACACGGCGCGCGAGCTGGAGCATCAGCTCAACGACTCGGGCGCGACGGCCATTGTCATCATCGAGAATTTTGCGCAGACCCTGCAGCAATGCCTGCCCAAGACGCCCGTCAAGCACATCGTGCTCGCCAGCATGGGCGACAGCCTGGGCCTGTTCAAGGGGACGTTGGTCAATTACGTGGTGCGCAAGGTCAAGAAGCTGGTGCCGGCCTTCGATCTGCCCGGCGCCGTGCGCTTCAACGAGGCGTTGAGCATCGGCCAGGGCCGCACGCTGGCGCCGGTGGCCGTGCAGTCCGGCGACATTGCCGTGCTGCAGTACACCGGCGGCACCACTGGCGTGAGCAAGGGGGCGGTGCTCACGCACCGCAACATCATTGCCAACATCTTGCAGTCGGCCGTTTGGAACGAGCCGGTCATGGGGCTGATCCCCAAGGAGCAGCAGCAGACCTTCGTGTGCGCGCTGCCGCTCTATCACATCTTCGCTTTCACGGTGAACATGATGCTGGGCCTGCGCAGCGGCTCGAAGAACATCTTGCTGCCCAATCCGCGTGACCTGGACAGCGTGCTCAAGGAGCTGGCCAAGCACACCTTCCACTCCTTCCCGGCCGTCAACACCTTGTTCAACGGCCTGCTGCACCACCCGAACTTCAACACTGTGGACTGGAGCAATCTGAAGATGTCGCTGGGTGGCGGCATGGCTGTGCAGGGGGCGGTGGCCAAGCTCTGGCTGGAGAAGACCGGCAGCCCGATCTGCGAGGGCTATGGCCTGTCGGAGACCAGCCCCTGCGCCAGCTGCAACCCGGTGACCAACCGCGAGTTCAACGGCACCATCGGCCTGCCGTTGCCCAGCACCGAGATCAAATGTCTGGACGATGAGGGCAATGAAGTGCCGCTGGGCACGCCCGGCGAGATCGCCATCAAGGGCCCGCAGGTCATGCAGGGCTATTGGCAGCGCCCGGACGAGACCGCCAAGGTCATGACCGCCGATGGCTTTTTCCGCTCCGGCGACATCGGCACCATGAACGAGCAGGGCTATGTGCGCATCGTCGATCGCAAGAAAGACATGGTGCTGGTCAGCGGCTTCAACGTCTTCCCCAACGAAGTCGAGGACGTGATCGCCATGATGCCCGGCGTGCTCGAATGCGCCGTGGTCGGCGTGCCCGACGAGAAGACCGGCGAGGCCATTAAGCTGGTCATCGTCAAGCGCGAGCCGGGCCTGAGCGAGGAGGCCGTGCGCGACTACGCCAAGCACAACCTCACCAACTACAAGCGCCCCAAGCACGTGGAGTTTCGCGACGCCTTGCCCAAGACCCCAGTGGGCAAGATCCTGCGCCGCGAGCTGCGCGACTGAAGCGGCCGCAAGCCAGCGTGGGCTGTTTGCATGGGGGCTGCCGGGCTGAGACACCATGAACGGCTGCTGTGCTGCGACTATGATCGCGCTCTCTTTGTGACTTGCACGCGTGACCATGCCCAACCGCACTGCTTATTTCGTCTCCGATGGCACAGGCATCACCGCCGAGGCCTTTGGCAATGCCATCCTGGCGCAGTTCGATCTGAATGTGCGCAAGCAGCGCCTGCCTTTCGTCGATACGGTGGACAAGGCCCATCAGGCCATCCGGCAGATCAACCACAGCCTGGAGCTGGAGAACAAAAAGCCCATCGTCTTCACGACGCTGGTCAACCCCGAGGTGCAGGCGGTGTTCGCGCAGCACTGCAAGGGCATGGTGATGGACATGTTCGGCAGCTTCGTGCAGCCGCTCGAAGATGAGCTGGGAGCCAAGTCGCACCACCGCGTGGGGCGCTTTACCGACATCAGCAAGAGCAAGGAATACTCCGACCGCATGGAGGCCATCAACTACACGCTGGCGCACGACGATGGCCAGTCCAACATGGACTTGCAAAGCGCCGACGTGATCTTGGTGGGCGTCAGCCGCAGCGGCAAGACGCCCACCAGCCTGTACCTGGCCATGCAGTACGGGCTGAAGGTGGCCAACTATCCGCTGATTCCGGAGGATTTCGAGCGCCAGCAATTGCCGCCAGCGCTGGCGCCGCTGAAGAAGAAGCTCTTTGGCCTGACCATCCAGCCCGAGCGCCTGAGCGAGATCCGCAACGAGCGCCGCCCGGGCTCGCGCTATGCCAGCCTGGCCAATTGCCGCATGGAAGTCAGCGAGGCCGAGAGCATGATGCGCCGCGCCGGCGTGGCCTGGCTCTCGACCACGACCAAGTCCATCGAGGAAATCTCCACGACCATCCTGCAGGAGCTGATGCCCGAGCGCCTGGCCGGGCGCTGAAGGCTCAGAACCTGTCCACAGCCCTGCGCGGCGGGCACTCAAGCGGATTTGGGCGGTCTGCGGCGCAAGCCAAACCGCTTGGCTGCCCACTCGCGCCGAGACTTCTGAACAGGCCCTCAGTGCGCTGGCGCGGCTGCCTCGGCCTGGCGCCACAGGGTCTTGCCGTCGCTGTCCTTGTCGATGCCTTGCAGCACGGCCTCGTGCTCGGCCAGCTCGCGCTCGCTGGCGCTGAGCACCAGCAGTTGTAGCTGGCTGAAGTCCAGCTGGATGTCGCTGTCCTGCACCTGTTCGTCCTGCTCTGGCGCGGCGTCTTCGGTCAGCAGCGCATTCTGCCCGCGCGTGAGGTGCAGATAGACCTGGGCCAGCAGCTCCGAATCCAGCAGCGCGCCGTGCAGCGTGCGGTTGGATTTGTCGATCTCGAAGCGGTCGCACAGCGCATCGAGCGAATTGCGCTTGCCCGGAAAGGCCTGGCGCGCCAGCAGCAGGCTGTCGGTGATGGCGCTGGCGTAAGTGTCCAGCGCGGGCTTGCCCAGCAGCTTGAGCTCGTTGTCCAGAAAGCCCACGTCGAACGCGGCGTTGTGGATGATGATTTCCGCATCGCGCACGAAGTCCAGAAACTGCTCGACGCATTCTTCAAAACGCGGCTTGTCGCTGAGGAACTCGCGGGTGATGCCGTGCACGCGCAGCGCATCGGGGTGGCTGTCGCGGTCCACCTTGAAGTAATAGTGCAGGTGCCGCCCGGTAAGTTGGCGGTTTTGCAGTTCCACGCAGGCCAGTTCGATGACCCGATCGCCATCGGCCACCGACAGGCCGGTGGTCTCGGTATCCATGATGATTTGACGCATAGACACAATCGCGGCAAAAACCGCCAGCGTAGCACCATCGGCGCCTCCAGCGGCGGCAAAATGTGGCGCTTGTGCCATTTCTCTCACCTGCCTTTGCCATGACCACAGCTGCCTCTGCCTTGTCCGATCCTGCCGCGCCGGCGCACGACTCGCCCCTGCACGGCAAACACCTGCTGCTGGGCCTGACGGGCGGGGTGGCCTGCTACAAGGCCGCCGAGCTGTGCCGCCTGCTCATCAAGGCCGGGGCCAGCGTGCAGGTGGTGATGACCGAGGCCGCCTGTGAATTCATCACCCCCGTGACCATGCAGGCGCTGTCGGGCCGGGCGGTGTATTGCTCGCAGTGGGATGCGCGCCAGCCCAACAACATGGCGCACATCAACCTCAGCCGCGAAGCCGACGCCATGCTGCTGGCGCCGTGCAGCGCCGATTTCATCGCCCGTCTGGCGCAGGGCCGCGCCGACGAATTGCTCAGCCTGATGTGTCTGGCGCGCCCGATCGAGCGGGTGCCGCTGCTGGTGGCCCCGGCGATGAACCGCGAGATGTGGCTGCACCCCAGCACCCAGCGCAATCTGGCGCAGATCGCCCAGGACGGCGCGCTGCTGCTGGGCGTGGGCCGTGGCGAGCAGGCCTGCGGCGAGTACGGCGATGGACGGATGCTCGAGCCCTGGCAGCTGCTGCAGGAGCTCATGGCCCATTTCACCCCCAAGGCGCTGGCCGGGCGGCGCGTGCTGGTCACGGCCGGGCCCACTTTTGAGGCCATCGACCCGGTGCGCGGCCTGACCAACCGCTCCAGCGGCAAGATGGGCTACGCCATCGCCCAGGCCGCCTGGGAAGCGGGCGCGCAGGTGACGCTGGTCAGCGGCCCGGTGGCGCTTGAGACGCCCCATGGCGTTACGCGCATCGACGTGCAATCGGCGCGGCAAATGCTCGATGCCGCCGAGGCCCAGGCGCAAACGGCCGATGTGTTCATCGCCACGGCGGCTGTGGCCGATTGGCGGCCTGCCGAAGTCGCCGGGCAGAAGATCAAGAAGAGGGCTGACGGCGCCATGCCGGCGCTGCAGTTCGTCGAGAACCCGGACATCCTCGCCACCATCGCCCGCAGCGACCGCGCGCGCCAGGGCCAGCTGTACTGCGTGGGCTTTGCGGCCGAGAGCGAAGAGCTGCTGGCCCACGCCAGCGCCAAGCGCCAACGCAAGGGCGTGCCGCTGCTGGTGGGCAACATCGGCCCCAGCACCTTTGGCCAGGACGACAACACCATCACTTTGTTCGACGAACACGGCCACCAGCCCTTGCCAACGGCCAGCAAGCGCGTGCTGGCGCGGCAGCTGGTGCAGGAAATCGCCCGCCGCCTGCCGCCCAGCGAATGAACCCATTGAGCGACAAGGGCGCCTTTGGATGATCTCTGCACGGGCCGCTGCCTGGCCTGCGCAGAGCGCATGAACGGGCGCTCGAGCATTGCCAGCACACCACGATGAATCCAAGCTCCGGGCCAGCAAAGGCACAGCAGCCTTTGGGCGCGCGCGGACTTTCCCGGCTGCACAGGCTTTTCGCTGGCCAAGCCCTGCGCCATCTTTGTTTGATGAATGGTTTTTGACATGGAGATTTCAACGACACAGGCGCACACCGCGCCTGCCCTGGAGCAGCCGCGCAGCCCGGCGACCCGCTGGTGGGTCGTGGCGCTGTGCTGCGCCATCATGATGGTGGAGGGCTTTGATCTGCTGATCTACAGCAATGCCATCCCGGCGCTGCTGGCCGACGCCGCCATGGGCATGGACAAGGCCCGGGTCGGGCAAGTTGGCAGCATGGTGTTTGTCGGCATGCTGCTGGGCGGCGTGTGCGCCGGCCGCCTGAACCAGGCGCTGGGCCAGAGGCGCGTCATCACGCTGGGCTTCATCGGCTTCACGCTGACCACGGCCCTGGCGGCCTGGGCCGGCAATGCCTGGCAACTGGGGGCGCTGCGCTTGCTGGCTGGTTTGGGCCTGGGCGTGGTGCTGCCTGCGGCGCTGGCGCTGGCGCGCGGCCACAGCCAGGCGCGGCACAGCGCCTTGACGATCAGCATCGTCATGTCGGGCATTGCGCTGGGCGGCATGGCGGCATCGTTGGCGGCCATGCCCCTCGTTGCCCGTTGGGGCTGGCGGCCGCTGTTCCTGGCCGGTGGCGCACTGGGCTTGCTGGTGCTGCTGGCGCTCGTGCCCTTGCTGGCGCGGGCCGAGCGCCTGCAGGCCGCGCCGCAGGCCGGGGCGCTGCAGCAGCCTGCGCAGGCCCATCCCTGGCGCCGCATTCTGGGCGGGGCCAGCCTGGCGGTGCTGGCGCTGGGGACTTTGGCCACACTGGCCGATTTGCTCACCTGGTACGGCGTCACCGTCTGGCTGACGCAGCTGATGCGTGAGTTCGACATGCCATTCAATGGCGCGCTGCAGATGATGTTCACGCTCAACATCGGGGCCATTCTGGGCTCGTTGGGCACGGCCAGCCTGGCCATGCGCCTGGGCACGCGCCCGGTGGCCATGGCCGCAGGCGCCCTGGCGGCGCTGTGCCTGTTGGCCATTGCCTCGCGGCAGTTCTCCGGGCAGGCACTGCTGGTCATCGTCGCGCTGCTGGGCATGAGCGCCATCAGCGCCCAGAACCTGGTCAATGCCCTGGTCAGCGATGCTTTTCCCCTGGCTTACCGGGCTGCGGCCATGGGCATGACGCTGGGCCTGGGCCGCCTGGGGGCAGTCATCGCCCCATCGCTGGGCGGCCACATCCTGGCTGCCGGCCATGGGCCCGAGCGCGTGCTGCAGGCATTTGCCCTGGCCGCAGGCCTGGGCGTGCTGGTGCTGCTGTTTTTCACGCCGGCGCTGTCGCAGCGCAGCGTGGCGCGTCTGCAGTCGCCCGCTGGGCATTGATGCGCAGCACAAGGCGCCGGCCTGCCTGGGCGGGCCGGCAACGCCGATAAAATCATGTGCATTGCACAATGAATGGAGCCCAGCGCGCATGGCGACCCGCAAGAAATCATCCACCGAAACCGCAGGGCATGGCGACGTGCAAGGGCGGGTCGTCAAGAAATACCCCAACCGCCGCTTGTACGACATGGCAACGTCCACCTACATCACGCTGGCGGACGTCAAGCAGTTGGTGATGCAGCGCGAGCCGCTGCTGGTGGTGGACGCCAAGACGGGCGAGAACCTCACGCGCAGCATCCTGCTGCAAATCATCCTTGAGGAAGAAATTGGCGGCAGCCCGATCTTCAGCGAAACCGTGCTGGCGCAGTTGATCCGCTTTTACGGCCATGCCATGCAGGGCTTCATGGGCGCCTACATCGAGAAAACCATTCTGAGCATGGCCGAGATGCAGGCCCAGTGGATGGAGCAAAGCCGCCAGATTCCGCCAGAGCTTTGGCGGCAATGGCAGGCCTGGGGCCAGCCGGTCATGCCCGGCGTGGTGGAAAACTACACCGAGCAATCGCGCCAGGCTTTTGTGCGGGCGCAGGAGCAAATGCAGGAAAGCGTGCGCCAGCAAACGGCGCAGTTCTGGCAGCTCTTTGGCCTCAAGAGCGGCTGAGCGCCCAAAACAAAGCGCCCCAATGCGGGCGCCGCTTTGCTTCTTGCAACGGCGTGAAGAGCCGTGATCCTGTCAGCGCGCGCTGGCGAGCTGGGTACTGCCCAGCGCAATGCGCCGCGCGCCATTGAAGCGCGACTGCCAATAGGCTTTTTCCATGCTCTCCACGCGGATGCGCGAGCCCGCGCGCGGCGAGTGGATGAAGCGCCCCTCGCCAATGTAAATGCCTACGTGGCTGAACTGGCGGCGCATGGTGTTGAAGAACACCAGATCGCCCGGGCGCAGTTCCTTCTTGGCAATGGCCTGGGTGGCGCGGGCCTGTTCGGCGGCGGTGCGCGGCAGGGTGTGGCCCAGGGTGCGCTGGAACAGCGACAGCACGAAGCCGCTGCAGTCGAAGCCGCCTTGCAGTGAGCTTTGGCCATACGAATAAGGCTTGCCCAGATAGCCCATGGCAGTGACGACCACGTCCGACATCATCAGGGTGTGCGTGTCGATGCGTGGCCGGTTGCTGGCTTGGGGCGCTGGCTGACCCGGCCACGGCACGGCAGGGCCGGGGCCACGGGCCAACTGGGCTTGCCCCTTGCTGGCCGCCTTGTGGCGTGCGACTGCTACGCGCTGGCCAAAGCCGCGCAGCAATGGCTTGCTGCTCAGTTGCTGCTTCAGCAGAAACTGGCCCAGCACATCCCTGGGCGCCACATCGGCATGGGCAGTCCAGGGGCTGAGCAAGGCGGCCATCAACAGGGCTGCAGGCAGTGGGCAGTGGCGGAAAATCATGGTCGTAAGCCTAGCATCAATTCACAGAAAATCATGAGAAAATTTTCGTAACTTGATGATTTCATGCAAGATTGCAATGTTTGACATTGCTGCCTCAGAAACAAGGCTTGCATTTGAACACAAATTGTTCCATTTTCAAATGCTGCCGTGGCTTTGCCCCGGCAGGGGGCTCTGGCATCTTTGGCCACCCGGGCGCGCTGCCGCTTTGCGCGTCTGGGTGGGCAAACCCGTGCCGACACGCACAATCGCCGCCGGGCTGCGCCGCATGGCCTGCGCGTTGCGCAGCCACGAGCGCAAGGGCCGCTCGGGCGCACTTCATCAACCGCAATACATAGGAAAACCACATGCTGATGGACGCACAACAAGCGCAGCTGGTGCTGGTGGACTACCAGACCAAGCTCATGCCTGTCATCTTCGAGGCCGAGCAGGTGCTGCAACGGGCCATTCTGCTGGGGCGCCTGGCGGCCTTGTTCGCCGTGCCTTGTTGGGGCACGGAGCAAAACCCCAGGCGGCTGGGCCCCAACGACGCGGCCATCCAAAGCCTGTGTCAGAAAACCATCTCGAAAATGCACTTCGGCGCCTGTGCCGAGCCCGATTTGCTGCAATTGCTGCGCCCGCCAGCGCCTGCGCCTGCGGGCAATGCGCGCAGCCTGCCCAAGCACCTGCAAAAAGCGCGCTCCAGCGCCCCCAGCGCGCGCGAGCAAATCGTCATTGCCGGCTGCGAAGCCCATGTTTGCCTGCTGCAAACGGCGCTGGGCCTGCTGGAGCAGGACTTTGAGGTCTGGGTCGTCACCGATGCTTGCAGCTCACGCACGGAGCGCAACCGCGATGCGGCCTTTGACCGCCTGGCCGCCGCCGGCGCCGAACTGGTGAGCACCGAGATGGTGGCCTTCGAGTGGTGCGGCTCGGCAGAGCATCCCAAGTTCAAGGAGATGCTGGCCCTGGTCAAGTGATGGCCGCTTTGCGGGGCACGATGGGGCAAGCGCGCGCTCAAGCCGTAGACTCCCCTGTCAAGAGGGCCAGTTGGAGGTAGAGACTTGGGGTTGAAA
>JAUMYI010000048.1:0-9138 GCA_030528705.1 Comamonadaceae bacterium
GCGACGGCGTGGCCGCGGGCGGCGGTGTGGGCACGGGCGCGGGCGCCGGGGTCGGGATGGGCGCGGGCGGGCGGCCCGGATCAGGCGGCGGGCCGGCCACCGGCGGACTTTGCGGGGCGCCGCCCGGCGCTGGCGTCGGGCCGGGGTTGGGGCCGGGTGCGGGCGGCATGCCTGGCGCTGGCGGCGCAGCATCGCCACCGCCGCCACCGCAAGCGGCCAGAGTGAAAGCCACCATGGCCGCCAGACCGCTGGAGCTGCGCAGCGCCGAGCCGGCCAGGGCCGAGCCCACACCCAGCAAGGCCCCCAGCGAAAGCTGCGCGGCATCGGCAGGCGGCGCGGGTACGGCCTGTGTCAAGAGCTCTGCGGCGGGTTCGGCTGCCAGCTGGCCCGGCGGCTGCTGTGTTGCTGGCGCAGTGGGGAATGGTTCAGTGCTCATCTCAATGTTCTTTCTTTTCAATAACAAACCCGTGCCAAATTCTCATCAGGCGATTCAGCGCAGAAAGCCCAAATTGCTGCTGGCGAAGTTGCCGATGTTGGGCACGACCAGGCGCATCTCCGAATCACTCACGCCGAACCAGCGCGCCAGAGTGGCGGCGTATTCGTCCACCGAGGTGGTGGGAATGGCGCGGCCCTGGCCTATGTCGTGGCCAGTTTCCTCGTTGAAGTCCTTATCAGTGAGGTAGCTGGGCGTCGTGCCATAGATCTTGCCGCCATTGACCGCGCCGCCGATGACAAAGTGCGTGCCCGCCCAGCCGTGGTCGGAGCCATTGCCGTTGGTGACCATGCAGCGCCCGAACTCCGAGGCGGTGAAGGCCGTGACCTTGTCGGCCATGTTCATGTCGCTCATGTGTTCGTAGAACTGCACGAGCGCGTCGTTGACTTCCTTGAGCCTGTCGCGATGCGTGGTGTTCAGGCCCACGTGATGGTCGAAGCCGCCCAGGGAGACGAAAAACACCTGCCGGCGCACGCCCAGTGAGGTGTGGCCAGCAATCAGGCGGGCCACGATTTTCAATTGCTTGCCCAAGGTGGTATTGGGCATGCTGGCGAACCTGTCGGCGCCGTGCTGCTGCAAGGCCGCGTCGACCTTGTCGCTGGCATCAATCGAGCGGCGCATCATGCGGTTGAGTTCATCTTCCAGGATGTGCGCGCGCGTCTCGGTGATCATTTCGCGCAGGATGTCCACGCATTCCTGCACCCGCATGCAACCGCCGGCGCGGCTGTCGCTCAAGTCCCTCACTTGCGCTGCGCCTTCGGTGCTGACGCGGTAGGTCAGCGCCGCCTGGCCGGCGAGGAACACGGCCTTGCCATCGGCCGAAATGCAGGCAAAGGTGGCATTGCTGGCGCCGCTGGAGAGCGCCAGATCACCCAGCGCCCCGCCCCAGCCCCTGACGGCCCCTTCCGGGTTGGAGGCCTGCCAGATCGACCTCTGGTCGTTATGCGAGAACAGCTTGGGCGGCAGCGGTACCCTGCGGTGCTTGTAATCGGGCAACGTGGTAGGCACGATCAAGGGCCCGACGTTTTGCTGAATGGCCAGCACCCCTTGGTCGTAGAGTTTTTTCAGGCCGCTCAGTTGCGGCGCCAGCGCAAAGCGTTGGCCGCCAGCTTGCCCCGTGTTGGCCGCCAGCGTGGTGGCGCCAAGCTCGGCGCGCGGGATGGCAAACTCCTCGGTGCGCATGCGCTCGTAGGACGCATAGCCGTCAGCATCGACGCGGATCAGCGTATTGCCGTTGTCGTTGCCGCCGGACAAAAAAACACACACCAGAGCCTTGTAATCGTTGCCGGCATTGAAAGCTGCGGCCTCGCCGATAGCAGCCAGGTTCAAGGCCCAGGGCGCAGCGCCGCCAACCACCCCCAAGTGCCCCAGGCGGCGCAGGAAGGCGCGGCGCGAAGTCTTGTTGAAATCATCCATGACTGACACCTTTCTTATTTCTGCACGATGTACTCGGGGCTGCACATCACCATGAAGATGGCCGTGCGCACGCGGTTTTTCCGACTTGCTTCATCCTTGACGGCAATGGCCTCGGTGGCCCGCACGATGCGCTCGAAGTTGCGCTGCGAGAGCTGGCCGCCCGTGAGTATGAGGTTCAGGTGCGCCACCAGGCGCGCGGGCTCGTCGGCCATGGGCAGCTCGCGGCTGTAGTCGCCCACCACCTGCCTGAAGTCGCGCACCAATTCCGCCATCACATTGATGTAGCTGGCCACGGTGTACTCATCGAGGATCTGAAACTCCGGCGCCGTCATGCCCCGCGCGCCCATGGCCGTTTGCGGCGGCACATAGCCAGGGCGGAAGAAGTTGAACACCGTCGGGCTGTTGAACGGATGCTGGCCAATCTGCTGCCCGAAGGGGGGCAGCGGGAAAGACAGCCGCGAACTCACGTTGGGCCGCTTGTGGGCCTTGAAGGTCGCTCCCCATTGGGCGATGCGCAGCATGGGCTCGCGCAGCTTGCCAAAGTCGTTGGGCACCCGGCCCTCGGTGACGGCCATCACTTCCGGATCCAGCCAGATGGCCTTGAGCACGGCCTTCATGTCGCCGCGCTCGCCGCGGCCGTTGTTGGCAAAGGCCGCGGCCACGCGCGCCACGTACTGCGCGCTGGGGTTGCTGGTGACCAAACGCTGGATGAGCTGGCGGCCGATGAAGGGCCCAACGTTGGGGTGGTTGAACAGCAGATCCAGCGCCCAGTCGAGCTTGCGCCGGGCCGGCTCGGAGCCGGCCATGGTCTGGCCAAACAGCGTCACGTCCTCGGGCGAGTGCAAATCGGGCCTGAGGGCCATGGGGTTGCGCTCGCGCATCGGGTTCGTACCCTTTATGTGGCCTGTCATGTCGTAGTCCCAGCCGGTGAAGATGCGCGCCATGTTGGTGACGGTCTCCTGCGTATAGGTCTCGATGGGCTTGCCTGCGGCCATCTTCAGGCTGCCGTCCTGGTTGAGCTCGTACAGGCCGATGGAGAACAGCTGCATCACCTCGCGCGCGTAGTTCTCATCGGGGATGCGACCGGTGCGCGGATTGGCGCGGCGGTTGCCGCGGCTGCTCAGGTACGAGCCCATGGCCGGGCTGAGCGAGACATCGCCTAACAGCGTGCGGTAGCTGCCGAAGGCATTGCGCATCAGCAAGTCCCAGAATGCCGCCACTTTGAATTGGGACGACTCACCCTGCAGCTCCACCGTGGAAACCACGAAGATCTCCGACAAGGCCAGCGCCACCCGCTTGCGCACCCCGTCGATGGGGTTCATTAGCAGGTACCACATCATGTAGGGCACATCCTGGTAGTTGATGGTCTCCAGGGTGTTGAGCTTCTCTCGCAGGCCCCAGTCCCAGCCGGTGATCTCCCGCTGTGGCGCGGCCAACTGCGCATCCAGCCAGGGCTCGTAGCCCATGCGCAGGACCTCCTCAATGTCCTTTTCCGTCACGTAATGCTGGCAACGCAGGATGAACGAGGCAGCCTGGGCAGGCGTTTGCGGCCGCTGCACGGATGGCGGGGCCGGCGCAGGCGTGGGCGAAGGTGCCGGCGTGGGAGCCGGCGGCGGTGTGGGCACGGGCGCGGGCGCCGGGGCCGGGATGGGCGCTGGCGGGCGGTTCGGGTCTGGCGGCGGGCCGGCCACCGGCGGGCTTTGCGGGGCGCCGCCCGGCATGGGCGCTGGCGTCGGGCCGGGGTTGGGGCCGGGTGCGGGCGGCATGCCCGGCGCGGGCGGCGCGGCATCGCCACCGCCGCCGCCGCAGGCGGCCAGGGTGAAGGCCACCATAGCGGCCAGACCGCTGGAGCTGCGCAGCGTCTGCGAGGCCATGGCCGAGCCCAGGCCCAGCAACATGCCCAGCGAAGGCATGCCGCCATCGGCGCGCGTCTGGGGCTCGGGTGGCGCCGTGATGACCTGCGCCGGCGCTGCGCCAGCGCCGCTTTGCGGCGTCGATGGCGCGGCTGGCGCCTGTGGGTCCAGGAATGGGGGTACTGGAATCGTCATGGCAAACCCTCTATGTATGGATCAGAGTGATCGGGCCGGATACACAAAGCTTGCAAAGCGCAACCACTGCAACCGGCCAGGCCTCTTGGCAATCGGAAATTTCTTCGACACTGGCGCAACAGCCGCATCAGGGTGCGCCAGCGTTTTTTTGCATTTCTTACCGAATTACCCAGACTGAAGCATAGTGGCTTTGTAACAGTGCTGGGGCGATCGAATGTCAATCAATCGTTGAAATTGCCACTTTTTCTGCTGCTACGTCTCTCATGGGACAGGCCCAGGCCAGGCTTTGGAAAGGCCTGAGCGAAGCGCAGCGCACGCTTTGGCGCGGGATGCGTGCAGGCCCTCGTTGGCGCCGCCCCCGGCCATGCGGCAATGGATTGGTGCGGCAAGGCCCTGGGCGCGCCGCGGCCATGCCCAGGCGCCCCTACTCCAGCGCCTGGGCAATGGGCTGCGTGGGCACGTTGCTGACGTCGTAGTGCAAGAAGGCAATCAGGCACTGCACGCCCACCATCACCGTCAGGCCGGCCAGCATCACCGTGCCGCTGCTGGCCGGCACGTCGGTGGCGATGCTGTGCTGCCAGTGGTAGATGCCAAAGGGCAGGCCAAAGCCCAGCAGCAGCAAGGCCATGGCGCTGTAGAGTGAGCCCAGGTTGAAGTCGCGCACCCAGTAGCTGTAGGCATAGCGTTTGAGCGCGCGCGAGAGGTTGCCCAGCAGGAACTGCGGCAGCACCTGGCGGATTTTCAGGTTCGAGATTTCTTGCGCATACACCGCGTCCATGGGCACGTCGCGCACCACGGCGCGCAGCGTGCCCAGGCGAAACAGCATGTCGGTCTCGAAAAAATAACGCCGGGCGATGTGCTGCAGCGGCAGCGCCTTGAGCACCTTGGCCGAGATGGCGGTGTAGCCATTGGTCGGGTCCATGTTGGGCCAATAGCCGCTGCTGAGCTTGGTGAGAAAGGACAGCGCCAGATTGCCCAGCAGGCGCACGCCGGGCATGCCGCGCAGCGACTCCGGGCGGTAGAAGCGGTTGCCCTTGGTGTAGTCGGCCTGGCCGCGCACGATGGGCTGCACGAACCGGGCAATCAGCGCCGGGTCCATCTGGCCATCGCCATCGACCTTGACCACCACCTGCGCGCCCAGCTCCAGGGCGCGCGCGTAGCCAGTCATCACGGCCGCGCCCACACCCTGGTTTTCGGTGTGAAACAGCACCTGCACGCGCGCATCGCGCACCTGCTGCTGCACCAGCCGGCCGCTACCTTGCGGGCAGGCGTCGTCCACCACCAGCACGTGGCGCACCCCCGCAGGCATGGCTCGCAGCACCTCCAAAATGTGCGCGCTGACCTTGTAGCAGGGGATGACCACCGCCACGACCGCCTGCGCCAGGCAGGCATCGCGCGCAGTTTCGGCCGGCGTTGGCGTGGCGACTTCAGAGCAATGGGCGGCAGGCATGGATGGCACAACACAGGCAAGGGGCGCGGCCAAGGGCGGCAGCGCCAACGCGTCGATACTAACCGCCAAAAGCTGCGGCAATGGCCACGGCATGGCGCACAATCGCCCTCTTTTGGGCCTGCCACACCATCCGCACCGACAGCCATGACTTTGCCATTGCCTTGCTCTGCCACCGTTTGCCCCTCGCCCCCTGCGCGCCGCACGAAACTCCAGCGTCTGCGCCGTTTGACGCTGCTGAGCTGGCTGGCCGCCGGCCTGGCATGGCCCGCCGGCGCGGCGCTGGCCTCGGGGGCCAAGACCATCGGCACGGTCGATACGGCCTTCAAGCTCATCGGCCGCGATCACGACATCATCGTCGAGGCCTACGACGACCCGGCCGTGCAGGGCGTGACCTGCTACGTCTCGCGCGCGCGCACTGGCGGCATCAAGGGCTCGCTGGGCCTGGCCGAAGATCGCTCCGAAGCCTCCATCAGTTGCCACCAGGTCGGCCCGGTGCAGTTCGCCCAGCCGCTGCGCCAGCAGGAGCAGGTGTTCAGCGAGCGCACCTCGCTGGTCTTCAAGCGCCTGCGCGTGGTGCGCATGGTGGATGCGCCGCGCAACACCCTGGTGTATCTGACGTACTCGGAGCGGCTGATCGACGGCTCGCCGCAAAACAGCGTCGCAGCCGTGCCGGTAGACCGCGCCACGCCGATCCCGCTCAAGCAATAATCGCCCGCCGCGCATGCCCACTCCATGCGACACCCCGAGGGGCGCTGCCCCGCCCCCCACTCGACCCGCCTGCCATGACCTATCTTCTCGCCCTGGACCAGGGCACCTCCAGCTCGCGCAGCATCGTCTTCGACGCCCAAGGGCGCATTCACGCCATGGCGCAGCAAGAGCTGCCGCAGATCTACCCGCGCCCGGGCTGGGTCGAACACGACCCGATGCAGATCTGGCACAGCCAACTGGCCACGGCCCGCCAGGCGCTCAAGCAGGCCGGCATCCAAGCCCGCCAAGTGCGCGCCATGGGCATCACCAACCAGCGCGAGACCACCGTGCTATGGCAGCGCAGCAGCGGCAAGCCGCTGCACCATGCCATCGTCTGGCAGGATCGGCGCGCCGAGCCGGCCTGCGCGGCGCTGCGCCAGGGCGGGCATGAGGCGCGCATCCAGCGCAGCACTGGCCTGCGCGTCGATGCCTACTTTTCGGCCACCAAGCTGCAATGGTTGCTGGACAACATCCCCGGCGCGCGCGCCCAGGCCGAGCGCGGCGAGCTGGCCTTCGGCACCGTGGACAGTTGGCTGATCTGGAACCTCACGCGCGGCGCGGCGCACGTCACCGACGTCAGCAACGCCGCGCGCACCATGCTGTTTGACGTGCAGCGCAACCAGTGGGACCAAGAGCTGCTGGAGCTGCTGCGCATCCCGCCGGCCATTTTGCCCACGGTGCAGCCCTCGGCCAGCGCCTTTGGCCAGGCGCATGCCGACTGGCTGGGCCAGCCGCTGCCCATTTGCGGCGTGGCCGGCGACCAGCAGGCGGCCCTGTTCGGCCAGGCCTGCTTTGACAGCGGCATGAGCAAGAACACCTATGGCACGGGCTGCTTCATGCTGATGCACACCGGCGGGGAGTTCCAGCTCTCGGGCAATGGCCTGCTGACCACCAGCGCCGCGCAGACCGCCGCCAGCGCGCCGCAGTTTGCGCTGGAAGGCAGCGTGTTCGTTGGCGGCGCCGTGGTGCAGTGGCTGCGCGACGGCCTCAAAGCCATCAGCCACAGCAGCCAGGTGCAGGATCTGGCCGCCACCGTGCCCGACAGCGGCGGCGTGATGCTGGTGCCAGCCTTCACCGGCCTGGGCGCGCCCTACTGGCAGCCCGATGCGCGCGGCACCATCACCGGCATCACGCGCGGCACCAGCATCGCCCACATCGCCCGCGCCGCGCTGGAGAGCATCGCCTACCAAAGCACGGCCTTGCTGCAGGCCATGCAGCGCGATGCCCAGGCCGCCGGCGCGGCGCCGGTGACGGCGCTGCGCGTGGACGGCGGCGCCTGCGTCAACGACTTGCTGATGCAGTTCCAGGCCGACCTGCTGGGCGTGCCGGTGCTGCGCCCACAGGTGGTGGAAACCACGGCCCTGGGCGCGGCCTGGCTGGCTGGCCTGGGCGCAGGGCTGTACGCCGGAGTGGACGAGCTGGCCAGCCTCTGGCAGGCCGAGCGCCAGTTCCTGCCGACCATGAGCGCCGAGCGCGCCGCCGAGTGCATGCAGGCCTGGGAGCACGCCGTGCGCCAGGCCACGGCAGTCTAGAGCGTGTTATGCACTTTGCGCCCCCCCCTGCGCTGCCACGCGCCGACACAAGTTTGACAGCGCGCCAGGCCACGGCGCGGCACACTGGCGCCGCTCATCATCCTTGCCCCTTACCTTGTTTGCACCATGAAAAGCTTTAACCACATCATTGAGCGCGAATCGGGCCTGCAGCGCCACCTCAGCGCCGGCCAAATGGCCATGATCGCCATCGGCGGGGCCATTGGCACCGGCCTGTTCCTGGGCAGCGGCTTTGCCATCGGCTTTGCCGGCCCCAGCGTCATCCTCAGCTATGCCATCGGCGCGCTGGTGGCGCTGCTGCTGATGGGCTGCCTGGCGGAGATGACCGTGGCCCACCCCACGGCCGGCTCCTTCGGCGCTTATGCCGAACACTTCGTCTCGCCGCTGGCGGGCTTTTTGGTGCGATACGCCTACTGGGCCGCGGTGGTGCTGGCCGTGGGCACCGAAGTGACGGCCGTGGGCCTGTACATGGCCTATTGGTTCCCAGAGGTGCCGCAGTGGTGGTGGGTGCTGCTGTTCTCGGCGCTGCTCATCGCCATCAACGCCACCAGCGTCAAGGCCTTTGGCGCGATGGAGTATGCGCTCTCGAGCATCAAGGTCATTGCCATCGTGGCCTTCATCCTGGTGGGCTGCTGGGTGGTCTTCGGCGCGCAGCGCCCGGAGATCGGGCTGCACAACTACACCGCGCACGGCGGCTTCTTCCCCAAGGGCGCCTGGGGCATGTGGGTGGCGGTGATCATCTCCATCTTCAGCTACCTGAGCATCGAGATGATCGCCGTGGCCGCCGGCGAGGCGCGCGACCCGCAAAGCGCCATCCGCACCGCGTTCCGCTCCAGCGTGTTGCGCCTGGTGGTGTTCTACCTGCTGACGCTGGCGCTGATGCTGGCCATCGTGCCCTGGAGCAGCGCCGGCACCGACAAGAGCCCGTTCGTCAAGGTCATGGAAATCATCGGCATCCCGCACGCCGCTGCGGTGCTGAACTTCGTGGTGCTGGTGGCCGCGCTCTCGGCCATGAACAGCCAGCTCTACATCACCACGCGCATGATGTTCAGCCTGGCGCGCGCCGGCCATGCCCCGGCGGCGATGGGGCGGCTCAATGCGCGCGGCATCCCGCTGGCGGCGCTGGCCATCTCCTGCATGGGCATTGCCGTGGCCATGGTGCTCAACCTCTGGAAGCCCGAGCAGGCCTTTTTGCTGATGATGGCCATCTCCATGTTCGGCGCCATGTTCACCTGGTTCATGGTGTTCGTCACGCACTGGTTCTTCCGCCGCCAGCGCCAGCGCAGCCAGGCGCCGGCGCTGCCGTTTCAGATGTGGGGCTTTCCCTGGCTCACGCTGCTGGGCGCGGCGCTCATGCTGGCCATCTTGCTGACCACGCTGTTCGTGCCGCAGTTCCGCATGACCCTGCTCGTGGGCCTGCCCTTCCTGCTGGCG
>JAUMYI010000048.1:9238-13816 GCA_030528705.1 Comamonadaceae bacterium
GCGCCACTGCGCGCGCACTTTCACCTGCCCGAAGGCGTGATTTACCTGGACGGCAACTCCCTGGGCGCGCAGCCCAAGGCCGCGCTGGCGCGCGCGCAGCAGGTCGTCGGCCAGGAATGGGGCCAGCAGCTGATCCGCGCCTGGAACTCGGCCAGTTGGATCGACCTGCCCCAGCGCCTGGGCGCGCAGCTGGCGCCGCTGATCGGCGCTGGCGCCGATGAGGTCGTGGTCACCGATACCACCTCCATCAACCTCTACAAGGTGCTGCACGCGGCGCTGCACATCGCCCGCAGCCAGCGCCCGCAGGCCAAGGCCATCGTCTCCGAGCGCAGCAACTTCCCCACCGATTTGTACATCGCCCAGTCGCTGTGCCAGCAGCTGGGCTTCGAGCTGGTGCTGATCGAAGCGGACGAGCTGCCCGCCTGGCTGCAGCCCGAGCGCGCCGCCGGCGTGGCCGCGCTGATGCTCACGCACGTCAACTACCGCACCGGCGCCATGCACGACATGGCCGCCATCACCGCCGCAGCCCAGGCCCAGGGCCTGCTGACCATCTGGGATCTGTGCCACAGCGCCGGGGCCGTGCCGGTGGACTTGACGGGCAGCGGGGCCGATTTCGCCGTGGGCTGCAGCTACAAATACCTCAACGGCGGGCCGGGCGCGCCGGCCTTCGTCTGGGTCAGCCCGCGCCATGCGGATCGCTTCTGGCAGCCGCTGTCGGGCTGGTTCGGCCACGCCGCGCCGTTTCAGTTCGAGCCGCAGTACCGCCCTGCCAGCGGCATTGCCCGCTACTTGTGCGGCACCCAGCCCATCGTCAGCCTCTCGCTGCTGCAATGCGGGCTGGACGTGTTCGACCAGGCCCAGGCGCTGGGCGGCATGGCCGCGCTGCGCAAGAAGTCGCTGGCCCTGACGGATTTGTTCATCGCCCTGGTCGAGCAGGAATGCGCCGGCCACGATCTGGGCCTGGCCACGCCGCGCGAGCATGCGCAGCGCGGCTCGCAAGTCAGCCTCACGCGCCCCTGGGGCGCGGGCACGGCTGGCCAGGACAGCGGCGCCTACGCCATCATGCAGGCGCTGATCGCGCGCGGCGTGATCGGCGACTTCCGCGCCGGCGGCGGCCCCGGCAGCCCGCATCTGGACATCCTGCGCTTTGGCTTCACGCCGCTGTACCTCGGCTTCGAGGACGTCTGGCAGGCCGTGGCCCAGCTGCGCGAGGTGCTCGATTCCGGCCAGTGGCGCGAGCCGCGCTTCAACCAGCGCCATGCCGTGACCTGAAGGCCTGCCAAGCCCCCTGCACAGCGGCAATCACTGACTTTGCTGCCCACACTTGCGCCGAAATTTGCGCAGGCGCTCACCCCCCCCACGCCCCCACGAGTCCAACACCCCATGAGCACCGCCCACGACCCCCGCCAGCCCGCTCCGGCCCCGGCCAGCGCCGAGGCCATCGTCCACCAAGAAGGCGCGCAGCTAGACTTCAGCCGCGACATGAGCTATGGCGACTACCTGCAGCTGGACACCATCCTGAGCGCACAGCAGCCGCTCTCGCCCGAGCACGATGAGCTGCTGTTCATCATCCAGCACCAGACCAGCGAGCTGTGGATGAAGCTCATGCTGCACGAGTTGGGCGCGGCCATGCAGGACGTGGCCGCGCGCCAACTGCCCAGCGCCTTCAAGAAGCTGGCGCGCGCCTCGCGCATCATGGAGCAGCTCGTGGCCGCCTGGGACGTGCTCTCGACCATGACGCCGCCCGAGTACACCGCCATCCGCCCCTATCTGGGGCGCTCCAGCGGCTTTCAGAGCTACCAGTACCGCTGCATCGAATTTCGCCTGGGCAACAAGAACGCCGCCATGCTCGCCCCGCATGCGCACCGCCCCGACCTGCTGGCCCAGGTGCAGGCCGCCTACGAGGCGCCCTCGCTGTACGACCTGGCCCTGCAGTTGCTGGCCGAGCAAGGCCTGGCCGTGCCTGCCAGCCACCTGCAGCGCGACTGGCGCCAGCCCTACAGCGCCGATGCCCAGGTCGAGGCCGCCTGGCTGCAGGTCTACCGCAACCCCCGCCAGTACTGGGATCTGTACCAGTTGGGCGAAAAACTCGTCGATCTGGAAGACGCCTTCCGCCTCTGGCGCTTTCGCCACGTCACCACCGTCGAGCGCGTCATCGGCTTTCGCCGCGGCACCGGCGGCACCGGCGGCGTGAGCTATCTGCGCAAGATGCTGGACGTGGTGCTGTTCCCCGAGCTGTGGAGCCTGCGCACCAGCCAGTGATGGCCGGCTGCCAGGCCACGCCGCAGCATCACAGCCGCACCGCCCCAGCGTCCGCCATGCCCGCCGCTGCGCCAGCCGCTCAGCCCAGCCAGCCTCCTCTGCCGCTTCGCAGCGCCTGGCTGATGCTGCTGACGCTGGTGAGCGGCTTTGCCCTCAGCCAGGCCTACCGCACGCTGGCGGGCATCCTCTCCGTGCCGCTGACCGAGCATTTCCAGCTCAGCCCGCAGGCCATGGGCCTGATTGCCGCCACCTTCCACTACGCCTTTGGCAGCATGCAGCTGCTGATGGGCATCGGCATCGACGTATTCGGCATCCGCCGCACCATCTTGCTGGCCTTTCCGCTGACCATCGCCGGCGCCATGCTCTCGGCCCTGGCCGGCTCGGCCGCGCAGCTGGTGCTGGGCCAGGCGCTGATCGGCATCGGCTGCGCGCCAGCCTTTCTGGTCTGCACCGTGTTCATCGCGCGCCACTTTCCGGCGCAACGCTTTGCCGCCATCTCCGGCCTGGCCATGGGCGTGGGCAGCCTGGGCATGATCTTCACCGGCACGCCGCTGGCCTGGCTGGTCGAGCATTTGGGTTGGCGGGCTGGCTTTGGCCTGCTGGCTGCACTGAGCCTGCTGGCCTGGCTGCTGATTGCTTGGCGCGTGTTCGAGCCCAGCGCCCCGGCCAACGCCAGCGCCAGCGCCCAAACCACTGCCACAGCCCAGCGCGAATCGCCGTGGCAAGCCCTCAAAGGCTATGGCCTGCTGCTGCGCATGCCGCACACCGCCGGCATCCTGGCGCTGGTATTCGTCGGCTACGCCGCCTTCATCGCGCTGCGCGGCCTGTGGCTGGCCCCCTACCTGGACCAACGCTTCGGCCAAAGCCTGATCTTCAGCGGCAACGTCGCACTGGCGCTGTCGCTCATTTCGCTGCTCTCGCCCTCGCTGTTTGGCCGCCTCGATCCAGGCAGCAACCAGCGCCGGCGCTGGCTGCTGATGCGCCTGCCCTGGCTGATCGTGGCGCTGTTCCTGCTGCTGGCGGCCACGCAGCAGCTGTGGCTGGCCGTGGCCGCCATCTTGACCATCGCCGTGCTGGGCGGCCACACCGTCTGGCAATACGCCGACGTGCGCGCCGCCTACCCCAGCCACATGACGGGCCGCGCCATGGCCTTGTTCACCATGTCCATGTTCCTGGGCGTGGCCGTCATGCAAACCCTCACCGGCGCGGCCGCCGGCTGGGCTCTGGCGCACGGGCGCGAGCCCTTCTTCACCGTCTTTGCCTGCATCGCCCTGGTGATGGCCCTGGGCGTGAGCGCCTACGCCCTGCTGCCCAAGCCGTCTGAGCCAACCAATGCAGCCTGAGAACCCATCCAAAATCTCGGTGCGAAAGTGCATAACACGCTCCAATCGTGTCTTTTTGAAACAACATCCCACCGCCTTTTTTCGGAACTTCTTATTTTTGTGCTTTAGCGCCAGTTTTCTTGCTGGAACAATGCCCGCTGCACGGCGCACACTTTTTCAAAATGACTTTGAGGGCAGAGTCACAGTCACGCAATCGTGCAAACAACCCCACAACTTGCATTTCCCTTCAGGAGGGTCATCACCATGAAAAATTTTTCTCAATTGGCTTGCGCGGTGCTTCTAAGCTCTGCGCTGGGATTTTCCGCCAATGCCTTGGCAGACCAAGGCACCGGCTTTTACATCCAAGGCGACGTGGGGCTGGGCTATCTCAATGTTGACGATGGAGAGAAATTCCGCGTGCGCGACACATTCCGAAACGTCAAAAAGGCCTACAAGGAATCGGGCGCCATGCCGCGCCTGAGCGCAGGCTACGACTACGGCGACTTGCGCGTGGCTGCCGACTACACGCATTACAAAAACCTCACGGACAAGGCACGTGTGGATGGCGTTGACCTCAGCGCCACTCTCAAGGCCAAAAGTGCGGGCCTGTCGATGATCTACGACGTGCCCATGCAATCGCAGCTTCAGCCCTACGTCGGGGCGCGCGTTGCCGCCAACAAGCTGCACTACAGCGCCTCTGCCAATACCGGCACGGCCACGTACCGGGCCTCGGAAAGCAAGACCAAGCTGGGCCTGGGCGTCATGGCCGGTGTCGGCTATGCCCTCAATGAGCAAACCACACTCGATACCGGCTACCGCTACAACCGCCTCGATTCGGGCGTCACAGCGCATGAAGTGTCTGTCGGCCTGCGCTATAGCTTCAAATAATTCGGCGCCGCTGGCGCAAGCCGGAGATTGCGCCCTGCAAAGGGCTTGACTTTGAAAACAGCGTGCAGCACACACTGCACGCTTTTTTGATGAATTCGAGGCAAAT
>JAUMYI010000049.1 GCA_030528705.1 Comamonadaceae bacterium
GGAATCCTTGGGCAGCTTGCAGGTGTTCACACCCAGCAGCGGATAGGCCGGGCAGAAGCGAAACAGCCCGGTGGCCAGCGGCAGCACGCCCAGCCAGCCCCACCAGCCCACGGTGCCCGTGGCGGCCAGGGCAATCAGCACCAAGCCCAGGACGATGCGCGCAATGCGGTCAATCCCGCCCACATTGAATTTCATCAGATGACTCCTTCACGTTTTTGCTTCACGTTGTGCTTGCCAGAGTTGCGCAAAGCAATGCCAGCAAACATCAATCCAACTTCCAACCAGGGTGCGCGTCACTGCGCGGCATCTTGAGCCTTCTCTCCGCCGAACTCTTCGTATGCAGCCAGCGCATTGGCAGCATACATCAGCGAAGGCCCGCCGCCCATGTACACGCACATGCCCAGCATCTGCAGCAGCTCGGCGCGCGTGCAGCCCAACTGCACCAGCGCCTTGGCGTGGTAGCCCAGGCAAGGGTCGCAACGCGCCGCCACCCCCAGCGCCAGCGCAATCAGCTCCTTGGTTTTTTTGTCCAGCGCCCCATCTGCCAATGCCGCCTGAGACAAGGCGCCAAAGCCTTTCATGGTCTCCGGCATATCCTTGCGCAGCGGCGCCAGCCAAGACGATGTGTGCTCGATGATTTCGCGGTAGCTTTTGCTCATGCTCGACTCCTTATGGCTTGCCATACAATTAACAGGAATACATTTTATATTTAAAACAATTGTATGCAGCCCCCCGCCCTCTCCCAGATGACTGAAACTGCCGTGTTGACGCCTGAACTGATGCGCACGGGCGCCGGCCAAGCCGTGACCGTCCTCAAACTGCTGGCCAATGAAGACCGCCTGCTGCTGCTGTGCCACCTGGCGCAGGGCGAGAGCTGCGTCAGCGATCTGGCCGCCGCCCTGGGCATTCGCCAGCCCTCGCTATCGCAGCAACTGGCCATCTTGCGCAGCGAGAATGTGGTCAGCACCCGGCGCGAGGGCAAGCGCATCTTCTACAGCATCGCCCAGCCCGAAATCCTGCAGATGCTGCAGTTGCTGCACACGCTGTACTGCCCCAGCCTGCAAGGCAGCCAGGCCAACAACAGCGCCGAGCCGGCCCCAGCCTGCGCGCCCGCCGCCTGAAGCGCAGATCGGCTGCGCGCGGGCCTCATCGAAATCTGCAGCAGCCCAGAGCCGTGGAGTCAAGGCCTCTGCTGCGGCCTGGACGGCTCGCACGCATCGATGGCCTCCAGCAGCAGCAGCAGGGCCGTGCAAATCATGGCCGCCCCCGCACCTGCGGCCATGAGCCAATAGGCGTTGTCGTGCATCAGCGCAAATGGAGTGATCAGGCCCGCTGCCGCGCCACTGGCTCCGGCAGACAGCAACCGAAACCAGCCATGGCGCCCGACCCTGGGCAGGGACCAGGCCAGTTGCGCCAGCAATGCCGCCCCGATGGCCGGCGCAATGCCCGGCAAATAAGACAGCAACAGCATTGCCAGAAAAACCGAGGGCGAGGGCATACCGTGCACCGAAAAGTGCTGCACTGCCTGCGCAAAAAAGACCAGCGTCGCCCCCACTGGCGGGCCCAGCACGAGAAACACCAGCAGCGTGCGCCAGCCCCACCAGCCTTCGGCTGCCAATGCGGCGATGGCAAACAACGCCAGGATGTACGTCATCATTTCTTGAGCACCGCACTGCCCCCGGAGCGAAAGCCCTGATGCTGGCGCAAGTCTGGGGCCTGTTCAGACGTTGAACAAGAAGTTCATCACATCCCCATCCTGCACCACGTAGTCCTTGCCTTCGGCGCGCATCTTGCCCGCTTCCTTGGCGCCTTGTTCGCCCTTGTATTGGATGAAGTCCTCAAAGCCGATGGTCTGGGCGCGGATGAAGCCGCGTTCGAAGTCGCCGTGGATCACACCGGCGGCCTGCGGCGCGGTGGCGCCTTTCTTGATGGTCCAGGCGCGCACTTCCTTGACGCCAGCGGTGAAGTAAGTCTGCAGGCCCAGCAGCTCATAGGCGGCGCGGATCAGGCGGTTCAGGCCCGGCTCGCTCTGGCCCAGCTCCTGCAAAAACAGTGCGCGGTCACCCGGCTCCATGCCGGCCAGCTCGGATTCGATCTTGGCCGAGATCGCCACCACGGGCGCGCCCTGGCTGGCGGCGTAGTCCTGCAGGCGTTGCAGCAGCGGGTTGTTCTCGAAGCCATCCTCGCTGACGTTGCCAACGAACATGGCCGGCTTGGCGGTGATCAGGCTCAGCGGCTTGAGCAGGGCCAGCTCCTGGGCATCCAGGCCCAGGGTGCGGATGGGGCGGGCCTCGTCCAGCGCGGGTTGAATGCGCTGCAGCAGCGCCAGCATCTGGGCTGCCTCCTTGTCGTTACCGGATTTGGCCAGCTTGGCGTAACGCTGGATAGATTTTTCCACCGTGCCCAAGTCGGCCAGGCACAGCTCGGTCTGGATGACTTCGATATCGGCGATGGGATCGACCTTGCCCGCCACGTGCACCACGTTGGCGTCCTCAAAGCAGCGCACGACGTTGATGACGGCGTTGGTTTCGCGGATGTGGGCCAGGAACTGGTTGCCCAGGCCCTCGCCCTTGCTGGCGCCGGCGACCAGGCCAGCGATGTCCACGAATTCCACCACGGCAGGCACGACGCGCTCGGGCTTGACGATCTCCGACAGTTGCGCCAAGCGCGGATCGGGCACCTCGACCACGCCCTCATTGGGCTCGATGGTGCAAAAAGGGTAGTTCTCGGCGGCGATGCCGGCGTTGGTCAAGGCGTTGAAAAGGGTGGACTTGCCCACGTTGGGCAGGCCCACGATGCCGCATTGCAGACTCATGCTGTGCTCTTCCTGATGGGATGCAGAAAAACGGGCGATTTTATGCGGCCTGCCCCTGCCCGGCGGCCTGCCGCCGCATGAGCAGCCCAACAGCAGCGGCCCTACTCCATCCTGCGCCAGCGCCCCACCCCGCCAGCCCTTGCCCAATGGCGCCCGGCCTGTCAAGGCGCTTGGTGGCGCATTGCTTTTATTGGATTTGGACTGGGGTCAGGGCTTGGCATTGGCCGTTGCGGCATTCATAGACGCCGCCAGCGCCCTCCACCACGGAGGGCGATGCCGCCGGGCGCTTTTTGTCCAGAACGACGCGGTTGCCTTGACGGTCAATGAAGCTGCCGCGCTGCTGCTGGTGGGCGGGTGATTGCGATGTGGCGCAAGCGCCCAGCAGCAAGGCGGCGGCCAGAATCAGTGCAGATTTCATGGCGTTGGGTGTTCTCATGGCGGTTCAGAAAGGAGTAATCAGATCCCTGGCGCACAGCACACTGGGGGAGGAGCTACAACTTTGGCCCTGGCCGCCAGGGTCGTTTTTGCAGGCCGCGATGGCGCTTTTTTCGGCTTCATTACGAAAATCCTGGTGCGCATGACCGCCTTTGTCGAGGTGATCGCCCAGATTGCCCAGCGGCACGGCGGGGCTGACATAGAAGCGCGAGTAGGCCCTGCCGCCGCCGTTGGGCAGATAGCGGCTGGCCTCAACAATGGCAATGCAAGCGTTGGCCACCCGGGCAATCACACGGCAATCGCTAAAGCGCCTCGAAATGCAGTCCCCCATGGCCTCTTGCTCGGCTTTGTGCGGGTCGTTGGCCGTGGCCATGAACAGCGAGCCCCGGTTGTGTATGGGGTCGCGGCGCAGTTGCGGGGCGTCAAAGCCGACCACCGCCACACCAAAGCCAAGCTGGTGTCGCCAGGCTGTCGTGTTGTTGAACTGGCAACCGCCAATGTCCCGGCAATATTGCTCAAACGAAGACAGGGGCTGGGCGAGCTGGGTAGGCGAGGGGGCGGTGGTGCAATTGACCGAGCCGCACATGTGCAGGTTGTGCAGGATGGCCGGGGGGATGTAGCCGGGCATGTTGGGGTTGTTTTGGGCACGGGCCGGCAGGGCAAACAGGGCTGTGCACAGGGCGCCCAGCAGCAGCGGCAGGCGCTGCAGGCGGCGGGCGCAAGGCAGGCGAAAAACAGCGGTGGAGCTCATGGTGCAGCCTTTGCTCTGGGATGATGGGCGGCGCAGAAACCGGCAAGGGGCAGACCATGCCACAGGGCGCCATGCACCGCAAGAGCCGGAGAAATCCGGGGCCAAGAAGCCATTGCGGCGCTTGTCGCTGCCATAGCCCGACCGCGCTGCGCACCTCGCCACTGGACTGCACAGTGCGGCCATCCATAGCGATGGCGCTGGGCTGCCCTGACCGCCTTGAGCGATGCGGAGGATGGTGCGCAGGACCGAGACGCTGGCCTGGCCCGGCCAGCGAAGCCCCCTACAATCGCCGCCATGTCGAAAAGCGGTTTTGATGTATGCATTCGCGGCGCAGGCATCGTGGGCCAGGCGCTGGCCTTGCGCCTGGGCCAGGCCAAGCTGCGCGTGGCGCTGGTCGATGGCACGCCCGCAGCAGGGGCGGAGCAAGGCGCGCGCGATGTGCGCGCCTACGCGCTGAACCAGGCCTCGCGCCAATTGCTGCAGGGCCTGCGCTGCTGGCCCGAGGGCGATGCCGTGACCGCCGTGCGGCACATGCATGTGCGCGGCGATGCCGGCGGCGCCGTGCGCTTCGATGCGCCGCGCGCCCGAGGCTTCGGACAGCAGCCCACCAGCCAGGCAGCCACGGCCGCAGAGGCTCTGGCCTGGATCGTGGACGTGCCTGCGCTGGAGGACGTGCTGCGCACGGCGCTGCGCTTTCAGCCCGGGGTGGAGCGGGTCAGCGCCGCCGTGCCGGCGACGCTGACGGCCATTTGCGAAGGCAAGGCCAGCGCCTCGCGCGCCGAACTGGGCGTGGAGTTCGAGCACTTCGATTACCCGCAGCATGCCGTGGCCACCCGCCTGCGCTGCAGCCAGCCGCATGGCGGCACGGCGCACCAATGGTTTTGTGGCGAGCACATCCTGGCGCTGCTGCCGCTGGGCGGCGCGCAAGGCGATGAGTACGCCGTCGTCTGGTCCACCGGCGTGGCGCAGGCCCAGCGCCTGATGGCCCTGGATGAGGCTGCCTTCGTGGCCGAGCTGCACGCCATCGCCACCGGCGCCGTGGCCACAGGGCCGCTGCCCCACGGCCAGGGCCTGCCGCCGCAGACGCAATTCACGCTCAGCGCGCCGCGCGCGCGCTGGCCGCTGCGCCTGGCGCAGGCGCGCCAGTGGGCCGGCCCCATGCCGGGTGACCCCGACGCAGCCTGGGCGCTGCTGGGCGATGCGGCGCACACCGTGCATCCGCTGGCCGGCTCGGGCCTGAACCTGGGCCTGGGCGACGTGGCCGCGCTGGCCGATGCATTGGTGCAGCGCCCGGCCTGGCGCAGCGTGGCCGACCAACGCCTGTTGCGCCAGTACGCGCGCCAGCGCAAGGCTGCGCTGCTGCCCATGGCCAGCGCCACCGATGGCCTGCAATGGCTGTTCTGGCAGCAGCGGCCCTGGCTGCAAGGCCTGCGCAACTGGGGCATGCGTGGCTTTTCGGCCAGCGGGCCGCTCAAGCACTGGGTCATGCAGCAGGCCATGGGCGGCGCGGCCGCACGGCCCATGCCGCCCGGCCTGGCCACAGCCCAGACTCAGCCGCAGCAGGCACCGTGCCCGTGACGCCCGCCCCGCGCGATGCGTTGCACGGCGCTGCGATGCGTGACAACCTCCCCAAGACCATGCCCGCGCCCCACTGCAAGCGATCCTGCTATGCTGCGCGCGCTGCGGCGCTGATGCGTTCTCTCGACACCTTCTTTCCAACCCATTTCCCGACCATGCACACTGCTTCGACTTTTTCAATGGCCGCCTCAACCCCGACCCGCGCCCGCGCTGCGCTCTGGAAGCCGCTGGCGGCCAGTGCGCTGCTGGCGCTGGGCAGCCTCAGCGGCACGGCCCACGCCGATGCCGACACCATCCGCAAAACGCTCGGCGAGCGCATCACCCAGCTCAAGGACATCGACGAGGTGCGCGCCACGCCCATGCAAGGGCTGTTCGAAGTGCGCAAAGGCACGGATTTGTTCTACACCAACGCCTCGGGCGATTTCCTGATCCAGGGCGAGCTCTACGACACCAAGGCCATGCGCAATCTGACCGAGGACCGCATCAATGGGCTGACGGCGGTGGAGTTCAGCAAGCTGCCCTTCGATGACGCCTTCACCATCGTGCGCGGCGACGGCAGCCGCAAAATCGCCGTCTTCGCCGACCCGAACTGCGGCTACTGCAAACGCTTCGAGCGCGATCTGCGCAACATTGACGACATCACCGTGCACGTATTCCTCTACCCCATCCTCAGCCCGAGCTCGTTCGAAAAATCGCGCGACGTCTGGTGCGCCGAGAACAAGGCCTCCGCCTGGATCGGTTGGATGATCCACGACAAGGCCCCGGCCTCGCAAGCCTCCTGCGACAAGCACGAAGCACTGCAGCGCAATCTGGCCTTTGGCCGCCAGTACAAGATCACCGGCACGCCCACGATCTTCTTTGAGGACAACGCCCGCGTGCCCGGCGCCGTGCCCTCCGAGCGCATCGAGCAAAAGCTCAAGGAAATTGCCGAAGGCAAGAAAAAATCCTGATCGGCGCCCCGCCCCGCAAGCCAGTCCCGGACTGGCTTTTTCTTTTCCGCCCCGCGCCATGCCAGCGCTGCGCGCACTGCTTCACACGCCATGCCCAGCCAACCCAAGCGCCCCGCCCCGCCCCTGCTGCCCGTGCAGTACACCATCGAGCCCAGCGACCCGCACGGCCACCAGTTCCACGTCACGCTGCACATCGCCGCGCCAGCGGCGGGGCAAATCGTCTCGCTGCCGGTGTGGATCCCCGGCAGCTACCTGGTGCGCGAATTCGCCCGCCACCTGCTCGGCCTGCAAGCCAGCCAGGGCGGCGCGCCTGTGGCCATTCGCGCGCTGAGCAAGAACCGCTGGCACATCGCCGCGCAGCCTGGCAGCGCGCTGACGCTGCGCTACCGCGTCTACGCCTTCGACCACTCGGTGCGCGCCGCCTGGCTCGATGGCGAACGCGCCTTCTTCAACCCCACCAGCCTGTGCCTGCGCGTGCATGGCCAAGAAGCACAGCCCCACGGCCTGCAACTGCCGCGCCCCGAGTACGCGCCCGGCTGGCGCGTGGCCACGGCGCTGCCGCCCGCCGAGGTGGACGAAGCCGGCTTTGGCCTGTACCGCGCCGCCGATTACGACGAGCTGGCCGATTCGCCCGTGGAGCTGGGCGCGTTCTGGCAGGGCCAGTTCAGCGCGCGCGGCATCGTGCACCGCTTCGTCGTCGCTGGCGCCACGCCGGCCTTCGACGGACAGCGCCTGCTGCAAGACGCGCAGCGCATCTGCGAGGCCGCCATCGACTTCTGGCACCCGCCGGGCGCAGGGCAATCCGGCAGCGCCGAGCGCCCGCCGCACGGGCATTACCTGTTTTTGCTCAACGCCGTAGGCCATGGCTATGGCGGGCTGGAGCACCGCCACAGCACAGCCCTGATCTGCCAGCGCAGCGACCTGCCGCGCCTGGGCGCGACCGAGCAGCCCGAGGGCTACACCACGCTGCTGGGCCTGATCAGCCATGAGTACTTTCACACCTGGAACGTCAAGCGCCTGCGCCCGGCCGAGTTCGCGCGCTACGACTACGACCAGGAAAACTACACCGAGCTGCTGTGGTTCTTCGAAGGCTTCACCAGCTATTACGACGACTTGCTGCTGCGTCGCGCCGGCCTGCTGGGCGACGCCCACTACCTGAAACTGCTGGGCAAAACCATCGAGCAGGTCGAGCAAACCCCAGGCCGCCTCGTGCAAAGCGTGGCCCAGGCCAGCTTCGACGCCTGGATCAAGTACTACCGTCAGGACGAGAACACCGCCAACGCCACCGTCAGCTACTACACCAAGGGCGCACTGGTGGCCCTGTGCCTGGATTTGCAGCTGCGCCAACATCGCCGTTGCAGCCTCGATGACGTGATGCGCGCGCTGTGGCAGCGCAGCGGCGGCGGCCCCATCGACGAGGCC
This sequence comes from Comamonadaceae bacterium, assembly GCA_030528705.1. Classification (GTDB taxonomy): domain Bacteria; phylum Pseudomonadota; class Gammaproteobacteria; order Burkholderiales; family Burkholderiaceae_C; genus Lampropedia. The sequence goes on from JAUMYI010000049.1 coordinate 7,952, forward strand.
GCCGTGCTGGACGTGCTGGCCCAGCTCAGCGGCCGCGATTGGCAAGCCGAGCTGCAGCGTTGGGTGCATGGCACCGCCCCCCTGCCGCTGGCCCAGGCCCTGGCCAGCGTCGGCCTGGCGCTGGAGCGCAAACCCGCCAGTTGGGCGCAGCGCCTGGGCCTGCAGCTGCGCGAAAGCCAGGCCAGCGCGCTGGCCATCGCCCGCATCCACAGCGGCAGCGCCGCCGAACGCGCCGGCATGGCCGTGGGCGACGAATGGCTGGGGCTGGCCCACGGTGAAACGGGCGATGGCGGCGCTGCGGCCCCAGCAGCCCTGCCAGACCCCACTGCCGATGCAGCAGGCTGGCGGCTGAAAAAGCTCAGTGATCTCGACGCCCTGCTGCCCGATGCCGGCGCCTCCCAAGGGCCGCTGCGCGTGCTGCTGGCGCGCGATGGCCGCCTGCTCTGGCGCACGCTGCACCTGCCCGCCGCGCAGGACGTCCCCGGCGATGTGCGGCTGCAACCCCTGCCCGAGCCCACGGCGCAGCAGGCCCAGGCGCTGCGCAGCTGGCTTGGCCCAGCCACGCCAGGCCACGCCGAATGAAATGGCGGCGGCCCGCACAGCGCCGCTGAATTCGTGCAGACCTGCCCAGGCCGCGCTGCGATCGGCCTTATAGTGATGCGGTTTTGCATGCGCCTGCCCGTCGCCTGCGCCGGCGACGCAGCGCAAGCCCCCGTTCTTTCTTCACTTTTTTCAACCAGGAGACCATCCCATGGCCTACGAAACCATCGAAGTGCGCACCGAAGCGGAAAAAGTCGGCATCATCACCCTCAACCGCCCCAAGGCCCTCAACGCCCTGAACGACCAGCTCATGACCGAGCTGGGCCAGGCCCTCAAGGCTTTTGACGCCGACGACAGCATTGGCTGCATCATCGTCACCGGCAGCGAAAAAGCCTTTGCCGCCGGCGCCGACATCACGGCCATGGCCAAGTACAACTTCATCGACGCCTACAAGGGCGACTTCATCACCCGCAACTGGGAAACCATCCGCAGCGTGCGCAAGCCCGTCATCGCCGCCGTCAGCGGCTACGCCCTGGGCGGCGGCTGCGAGCTGGCCATGATGTGCGACTTCATCATCGCCGCCGACAACGCCAAATTCGGCCAGCCCGAAATCAAGCTGGGCGTAATCGCCGGCGCAGGCGGCACGCAGCGCCTGCCACGCGCCGTGGGCAAAGCCAAGGCCATGGACATGAACCTCACCGGCCGCATGATGGACGCGCAAGAAGCCGAGCGATCCGGCCTGGTCAGCCGCGTGGTGCCCACCGACAAGCTGATGGAAGAAGCCCTGGGCGCGGCGCTGACGATCTGCAGCTACTCGCTCATTGCCGCCATCGCCGCCAAAGAGGCCGTCAACCGCGCATTCGAAAGCGGCCTGTCGGACGGCGTGATGTTCGAGCGCCGCCTGTTCCACGCACTGTTTGCCACGCAAGACCAGAAGGAAGGCATGGACGCCTTCGTCAACAAGCGCCCGGCGCAGTTCAAAAACCAGTAAACGCACCACCGGGCCTCGCCCGCGCCTGCATTCCAAGCGCCCGCACCGGGCGCTTTTTCATGCGCGGCGCCAAGCGGCGAAGACGCGCTTGCCAGCGATCGTCACCAGCGATCATCAGCAATCACCAGCGGCCGCTGGCCTGCAGCTGCGCCAGCAGGCCATCGCAGGCATCCTCCACCAAATCCAGCACCTGCTCGAAGCCATCGGCCCCGCCGTAGTACGGGTCGGGCACCTGCGTCGCCGCGTGCCGGCTGGCAAAAGCCGCCAGCCGCTGCAGCTTGTGGCGTTGCTCAGGCGGGCACAGCGCCTGGGCCAGGCGCTCATTGGCCGCATCCATCACCAGCACCAGATCAAACGCCAAAAAATCCCGCGCCTGCAACTGCCGCGCACGCTGGCCGCTGAGGTCATAGCCACGCCGCAGCGCATGCTGCTGGGCCCGCGCATCGGGCGGCGCGCCTACGTGGTAATCGTGCGTGCCGGCCGAATCCACCTCGACCGCCTGCTGCAACCCAGCCGCCGCCACCTTGGCCTGCAACACACCATGGGCCGTGGGGCTGCGGCAAATATTGCCCATGCAAACCATCAACACCCGCACAGGCTGCCCAGGCGGCAGACGCTGTAGATGATCCAACACAGGGGGGCGAAGGATCATGGTCATCTCCTCAAAGTCTGTTCAAGCAATCCAGAACTCTCTGTATGGCTCAGCAGCCAGCGCCGGAATATGGCGCCCGCAACGCGTGGCCAAGCCAAGCGCGCCATGCTATCGGACTCTGCACGCGGCGTGATGCAAATGCGGCGCATACAATCGCGCACTTTGCCCGCCTTTCTGCACCGCAGGCGCTTCTGTCCCTCGCCCCTTTTGCATGCCTCAGTTTGCCGCCTCCCCCATTGGTGTGTTCGACAGCGGCATTGGCGGCCTGAGCATTTTGCAGGCACTGCGCCAGGCGCTGCCGCATGAGCGCTTCGTGTATTTCTCCGACGCGGGCCATGCGCCCTATGGCGAGCGCGACGATGCCTTCATTACGCAGCGCTGCATGCAGATCACGCAGCAGTTGCTGGAGCAGGCGCGCATCAAGCTGCTGGTGGTGGCCTGCAACACTGCCACGACCGTGGCCATCGGCCAGTTGCGCGAGCACTTTGCCGATTTGCCCATCATCGGCGTCGAGCCAGCCATCAAGCCGGCCGTGCAGGCCAGCCGCAGCGGCCAGGTGGCGGTACTGGCTACCGAACGCACGCTGCGCAGCCGCAAATACCAGGCGCTGCGCCAGCAATGGGCCACGCAGGTGGCCGTGCACGATGTGCCCTGCCCTGGGCTGGCTGCCGCGATCGAGCAGGACGATGCGGCGCTGATCGACGCGCTGTGCGCGCGCTACATGGCGCAGGCGCTGCACCCGGCAACTGCCGATGCGGCGGCTGCAACGCCGGTGGATTGCATTGTGCTGGGCTGCACCCATTACCCGCTGGCGGCTGCGGCGCTGCTGCGCCATGCGCCCGCGGGCCTGCGGCTGATTGACAGCGCCGCAGCCGTGGCCCAGCAGACCCAGCGCCGCCTAGCGCAGGCGCAGCTGCTGGCCAGCGCCGCCAGCCCTGCTGCGCCGGGCGAGCCCGCGCCTGCCTGGCTGGAGCTGCGCACCAGCGGCGATCTGCATTTCCTGCAGCGCCAGGCAGCGCGGCATCTGCCGCCGCATTGAGCCCAGGCGGCCCCGGCTGTGCGGCCGTGCCAAAAGCACAGCCCGCCAAGGGGCGGGCTGCGGGCAGGGGCCTTTGCAGGCCAAGGCTCAGTGCAGATGGCGGGGGCGGCGCCCGCCGCCGTGGCCGCCGCCGCCCGGGCCGGAGCCGCCGCGCGGCGGGCGGCCCAGCTCCAGCGAGCTGACCAGCGCATCGAAGCGCCCGGTGAACAGGCGGTCGATTTCCTGCACGACTCCGGTAAGCTCGCTGGCCTCGAAGTGCCGCTCCATCAGCGCCACCACGTCCTGCACCAGCAGGTCGCGCTGGATTTGCATGATGGCCGAGGGCGTGGGGCCGACGAACAGCAGGAAGAAGTCGTCGCGCGCTTCGTCCTCGTGGGCGGGGCCGTCTTCCTCATCGGCCTCGTCGAAGGCGCGGTCGTAAAAGGTCACTTCGATCACGCAGCCACGGTCGGCCAGATCGTTGAGGTTCATGCACACTTCGTCGATGACTTGGCGAAAGTCCTCGTCGCCGCGCACCGTCCAGCACATCTGCAGCACGTGCTCGCGGGCGATGAATTCGATGCCCGGCTCTTCTTCGTAATAGCCCACCGCCGCGGCCGCCAGCGAGCGGGCGCCGGCATAGCGCCACATGGGCTTGAGCGCCTCCTCGACGGCGGCAAAGCCCACTTCGGGGCGCACGAAGACTTGTCCATGCACGTGGATTTCAAAGGGGTAGTCGTTATCGTTGCTCATAGCAGGCCTTCGGTTCAAGTGCGCGGCAGCGGGCCCAGGCCCGCTGCGCCGCAGGGGCCACACTATAACGCGCCGGGCAAGGCCCCGGCACAGGGCAGGCCGTTTCGCTCACTGCGGCGGCAGGCCCCATTGCGCGATCGCGTCGATGGCCAGGCCGTAGCCGGCCACGCCCAGGCCGCACAGCACGGCCTTGGCCACGCTGGCGATGTACGAGTGGTGGCGAAAGGGCTCGCGCGCATGGACGTTGCTGATGTGCAGCTCGATCAAGGGCACGCCCGTGCCCTTGATGGCGTCGTGCAGCGCGATGCTGGTGTGGGTGTAGGCCCCGGCATTGAGCACGACGCCGGCCAGCATCCCTTGCTGGTGCAAGCGCCCTGCTTCGTGAATCCAGTCGATCAGCGCGCCTTCATGGTTGCTCTGGTGGCAGCGCGCCTGCAGGCCGTGCTGCGCGGCGCGCTGCTGGCACAGCGCCTGCACATCGGCCAGCGTCTGCTGGCCATAGACCTGGGGCTCGCGCGTGCCCAGCAGGTTCAGGTTCGGGCCGTTGAGGACGAAGACGATGCGGCGGGATGCGGCGGCGGTGTCGGACATGGCAGGCAGTCGCTCAGGAAGTCAGCTCAAGGCTTGGGGATGGAGGCCGGGCCGGGGCAACGCGCGCCCTGCCAGCCAACAGGTCAGGGGAGGAATCGGGCGGCTTGCTTTGTTCATTGCCCGCCGCGCTGAGATCGTGAACAGGCTTTTAGCCGGGCGATCAGGCTGGAGGTGTCCCAGCGCCCGCCGCCCAGGGCCTGCACTTCGGAGTAGAACTGGTCCACCAGCGCCGTCACCGGCAGGTGGGCGCCATTGCGGCGGCCTTCGGCCAGCACCAGCCCCAGATCCTTGCGCATCCAGTCCACGGCAAAGCCGAAGTCGAACTGGCCTTGGGCCATGCTCACGGCGCGGTTTTCCATTTGCCAGCTTTGCGCTGCGCCCTTGCTGATGACGTCGATGACTTTGGGGATGTCCAGCCCGGCCTGCTGGCCAAAGGCCACGGCTTCGGCCAGGCCTTGCACCAGGCCGGCGATGGCGATCTGGTTGACCATCTTGGTCAACTGCCCGGCGCCGGCTGGGCCCATCAGCGTGAAGGCGCGCGAGAACGCCGCCGCCACGGGCGCGACGGCATCGAAGACGGCTTGCTGGCCACCGCACATGACGGTGAGCTGGCCGTTTTGCGCTCCGGCCTGGCCGCCTGAGACGGGCGCGTCGAGGAAGTGCAGCCCGCGCTGCTGCGCCAGTGCCGCCAGCTCGCGCGCCACATCGGCCGAGGCTGTGGTGTGGTCCACGTAGATGGCGCCGGCGGCCATGCCCTCGAAGGCGCCGCCGGGGCCGCTGGTGACGGCGCGCAGATCGTCGTCGTTGCCCACGCAGCCCAGCACGATGTCGGCACCTTGCGCCGCCTCAGCCGGCGTGGGCGCGTGGCGCAGTGGCTGCGCCAGGCCCAGGGCGGCAAACTCCTGCAACCATTGCTCGGCCTTGCTGGCCGTGCGGTTGTAGACCGTCACCGCATGGCCGGCTGCGGCCAGGTGCCCGGCCATGGGGTAGCCCATGACGCCCAGGCCGATGAAGGCCAGGCGCTTGGGCGGGACGGGGTCGTAGGTTCTGGGGCGAATCGATGCGCTCATGGGGTGAGTCCATCTTGCAGGTCAAAGAAAAAAGGCCGCAGCGTGCGGCCAGGCTGGTGCGGGTG
>JAUMYI010000050.1 GCA_030528705.1 Comamonadaceae bacterium
GCGCCAGCGCGTGCGCCAGCGCGGTGCGCTGCGTCATGCCTTTGGAGAGGTTGCGCACCCGCTTGTGCGCCGCGTAGCCAATGCCCATGCGCTCCAGCCACTGCATGGCGCGCGCCTGGGCGGCGGCGCCGCGCAGGCCCAGGTGAATGCCCAGCCCCATGCTCACCACCTCCAGCGGGGTCAGGTAGTCGTACAGATAGGGGTTTTCCGGCACGTAGCCCACGCCCCGGCGCGCGCGCTCGTCGGCGGCCGGGCAGCCCATCAGCGTGATGCGGCCCTGGTCGGGGCGCAGCATGCCCATCAGCATCTTCATGCTGGTGCTCTTGCCCGCCCCGTTGGGGCCGACGAAGCCAATGGCCTCACCCGGCTGCACATTGAAGCCGATGTCCTGCACGGCCTGCACGGGCCGGCCCTTGAGCCGGAAGCTCTTGCTCACGCCCTCGAACTCAACCAGTGCACTCACTTCTTGTCCTCCACGCCGTCCTTCGTACCGGCTGCCCCATGCGCGGCGCCCGCCAACTGCGGCACACCTTGCGCATCCAGTTCATAGCCCATGCCCAAGGGGTCGCGCGGCAGGGCGGTCAGCAAGCCCTCGCCCAGCAACTGTTCCAGCCGCGCGGGCGGCGCGCCGTGCCGCTGGCGGTAGGCGCTGGCCGCCTGCCGCAGGGCCTGCAAGCCGCGCAGGCGCGTGATGCGCGCATCCATCAGGCGCAGGCTGCGTTCGTCGCTGGTGATGGTTTTGAGCCGCTCGATCATCTCGATGCCCTGCGCCGGGTCATCCCCGCGCTCCAGCCACTTGGCCGCCATGGTGCGCAAGGCCGAGGCATTGGGTTCGCCCGTGCGCAGGGCTGCGCGCTCAGCCCACTGCGCGGCCTGCGCGTAGTCACGCTCGAAATAGCTGGCGTTGAAGGCGTAGAAAAACGCCGGCCACATGTCCCAAGGCCGGGACTCGGCCGCGCGGCGCAGCACCACTTGCGCTTGTTCCGTGTAACCCTGCCAGGGCAGCAGCGCGGCGGCCATGTAGTAGTTGTCTTCATGGCGCGGGTTCATCAACGAAGCGTCTTCGGCCAGCGCGGCCTGCACGCGCAATGTTTCGTGGTCAGTGACTTCGGTGCCCACGGTGATGCTGCGTATCACCGCCAGATCGGCCGCCAGGTGGCGGTCGCCCCCGGCTTGCAACACTTGCAGCAATACCGGCATGCGCACGCGCAGGCCCTCGGCCGCCTGCGGGCGGGGGCGAGCCTCCAACTGGTGCAGGGCCAGCGCGTACACAGCCACGGCCAGCGCGGCCACGGCCAACGTCATCCAGCGGCGCCGGCTCATAGCAACTCGCGCCGCGCTAGCTTGCGGCCGGCCAGAGCCAGCAGGGCCGCACCGTAGGCAGCGGCCATCAGCACGGCCCAGCCGATCAGCGGCCAGTCGGGCGGCAGGCCGTACAGGGCCAGGTCACGCCAATCCAGGCGCGACAAATCGGGCAGCACCCATTTGCCGGCCTGAATCACCGGCAGCAGCCAGCGCACCTGCTCGGGGTCGGCATCTTGCGAGTGCAGCAGAAAATCCAGCGTGATGCCCAGCGAGCGTGCCGCCAGCGCGAACAGGCAGCCCATGATGAGCGGCAGAAAGGGCGTGGTAGACAGGCTGCACAGCCACAGCGCGAACGCGGTGATGACCAGCAAGTCCAGCCACAGCCCCGCCAGCGTCAGCACGTAGGGCCAGCCCAGCGCCACGGGCGTGGCCTGCGCGTAGGTAACGGGCAGCACGTGCATCACCCCCCCCAGCGCGCCGCCCAGAATCAGCACGCCCAGCGCCAGCAGCGCAGCCACGGCGGCAAAACGGCTGAGCAGGTAGGCCTCGCGCGAGATGGGGTAGGCCAGCACGAAGTACAGCGACTTGCGCTCCAGGTCCTTGCCCAGCAGCTCCTGCACCCAGAACAGGGCCATCAGCATCAGCACCAGGCGCGTGCCGGACAGGCCCACGTCCAGCGCCACCGTGGCGGGCTGGCGTGCCGAGAAATTGGCCGCCAGCCACGCGGCCAGCAGCACCAGCGCGGCCATCACCAGCAGCCAGCGCACACTGTGCGCGCGAATGCCCGACAGCCAGGCAGAGTAAACAAGTTTCCACATGGGAGCGGATTATGTGGCAGCCGACACCGCCGGCTTCATTAGGACCGCGCGAAAATAGCTCCGCACCTCTTTTTATTTGACCGCGTTGGCCGAAGCCTGGATGAGGAAGGTCTTGGCATCGGCCCTAGCCACGCTGTCAGCGGCCTTGCGCTGGTATTCGTCGTACTGCGGTATGGCAATGGCCGCCAGTATACCGATGATGGCCACGACCACCATCAGCTCGATCAGGGAAAAACCACGGCGTTGTATGTTGGAGACCATAGGCGTAAACCTAATCAATGAACCCGACAAATGCCGATAAAGAAAAAGCGCACCCTGCGGGTGCGCTTTGAGAGAAAAGCCCGCCTATACCGTGTTGTGGGCATATCCCGTCAGGCAGCTACAGGCAGGCATGGACGGTTTTGTTCAACGGCCGCAAGCGTTGTCATTGTCCATGTTAGGAGCTTCCGTGACAGGCGTGTCCGTACCCGTAGTGGGGTCGCCACACTGGGCCACGCGACCACCTTCGCTGAAGCCGGTGTAGTTGTTACGGCCCTTTTTGTTGGAAGTAGCCACAGCCACGGCGGTTTCAGTTTGCACCCACTTCAGATGCACGTTGGCGGAAACCGGCGACTCGAAAGCCGACTGCATGTAGCAGGTGCTGTCATCGGCGGGCTTTGCATACGTGTACTTGTCACCGTTGGCGCCTGCCGCCACCTCATCATTCAGCTTGGCGCAATCAGCGAAGGCACCAGCGGAGAGGGAAGAAACGGCGGCTGCGAGTGCGATTTTGGTCAAGAATTTCATGATCATTCCTTTCATTCGAACTGAATCGATAAATCCAATAATTAACGGTTGGAGTTGGCCATGGCCGAGGTCAGGAAGTTCTTGGCATCGGCTTGGGCAGCGCGGTCATGGCCTTTCTTCTGGTACTCGTTGTACTGCGGAATGGCGATGGCGGCCAGAATGCCGATGATGGCAACCACGACCATCAGTTCGATCAGAGTAAAACCCTTTTGCAGAGATGCTTTCATATCTTGCTCCTGTTGAGAAATCTACATTGAACCCCTCGTTCAACGCCGATGATGGATGCAAGCGGCGTGCCAGGGTGCGGCGCCCTAGGGAAAGCCCTGATTTGTCAGCTTTCTGTCAGGCCATTGTCAACTCTGGCAAAGCTTGCTTGCAATTTGTGTCGCCTGCTGACGTTTTGGGCGAGCAAGACAAATTTTGTCAGATCGCAGATACAAAAAAGCGGCATGTCTGATCTGACATGCCGCTTTTTGGATGGGTGCTTGGCTTGGTATGGCGCGGGGGGGGGTGATGGGGCAGCCTTGCTGCCCCCAGGCCCCGCCGCGCACAGCCTTTGAGATCAGGCTGCTGGGGGCAGCAGGCGGAAGACCATTTCGATGGCGGCCATGCGGATGCGGTCGCCGTCCTTGAGCTGGATGGGCTTGTTGGCGCCAATGGGCTGGTCGTTGACGAAGGCTTCCTGCGCGCCTTCGAGCTTGGTCAGGGTGTAGTGGTTGGGCCGATGCGTGAAGGACAGCACGCCCACGGCGGGCGAGCCGATGGTGGTGACGATTTTGTTGAGCATCAGGCGGCGGCCTGCGTTGGCGCCGGTGGCAATGTCGATGGCTGCGGGCAGGCTGCGCGCCACAAGGGCTGAGGCGGGCTGGGTTTCCTCGAAGTGGTTGGCCGTCAGGGTGGGGGTGATGCTTTGGCCTGTATCCCAGCTGCCCTCCATCTGCAATTGCACGCTGATGCGGTAGGGGCCGATGACGATGCGGTCGCCCAGCTGCAGATCCTGGCGCACTTTGGCGGGGATGGGGTCGCCATTGACGTAGGTGCCGTTGGTGCTGCCCACGTCCTCAATGTCCAATTGCGTGCCATTGATGCGAACGATGGCATGCTTGCCACTGACGGTGGAGTCTTCCAGCACCAGGTCGTTGTGCTGACGGCGGCCGATGTGTGTCAGCGGGGCGACCAGGGCATGTTCACGCATCACCTGGTCTTCCTTGGTGACGATGAGCTTGTAGGCCATGGGGGAGAGCGCAGAGGTAAGCCGTTTCACACGTGGGCCTCGTAATTCGAAGAGAGGAGATTGCAGCCGCCAGCACCCCTGGCAGCGGTGCCGCCGCAGCGGGCCTGCACTTTGGGTGCTTGTTGAGATTCAGTATTGCGGCGGTGTTTCGGTCAAAACTGCGCAACTGCTGCGTTGAAAGCCGCTGCGCCAACCGAATCTCAACAACCCCTGGTGTCAGCCATGCGGCTGCATCATAGCGGAAGTTGCTCGCTTGCTGCTTTTTGCATGGGTTGCAAAGCCTTGCTGGGCAAGGCTTTGCGCGCATTTTGCAAGGGCAGATGTTGCTTTCGCGCCGAAGGCCCTGGGCGTCGACACGCCAATCAAAGAAACATTTGATTGATATTTCCTTACCCAAGCTTGGGGGCATTACCGCCGCGCTCGCGGGCATATAGGCATGTAAACTGACTAAAAAATCAGTCTATCTAAAGAGTCGTTCTTCTACACTGACGCTCCAGTGAGCACACGATTGTTTTTTCGTCCATTTACGCAAAGGAATCACACCATGAACGCAAGTACCGCCAATTCAGAGAAGGCCAAGGCGTTGCAGGCGGCGCTGGCACAAATTGAGAAACAGTTCGGAAAGGGCACCATCATGCGCCTGGGCGAAGAAGAGGCCGCGCAGGACATCCAGGTCGTCTCCACAGGTTCGCTGGGCCTGGACGTGGCGCTGGGCGTGGGCGGCTTGCCGCGCGGGCGCGTGATTGAGATCTACGGGCCGGAGTCCTCGGGCAAGACCACGCTGACGCTGCAAGTCATTGCCGAGATGCAAAAGCTCGGCGGCACTTGCGCCTTCGTCGATGCCGAGCACGCGCTGGATGTGCAGTACGCGGGCAAGCTGGGGGTGCAGGTCAAGGATTTGCTGATTTCCCAGCCGGATACGGGCGAGCAGGCGCTGGAGGTGGTGGACAGCCTGGTGCGCTCGGGCGCGGTCGATCTGGTGGTGGTGGATTCCGTGGCCGCGCTGACGCCCAAGGCCGAGATCGAAGGCGACATGGGCGATGCGCTGCCGGGCCTGCAAGCGCGGCTGATGAGCCAGGCGCTGCGCAAGCTCACGGCCACCATCAAAAAGACCAACTGCATGGTGATCTTCATCAACCAGATCCGCATGAAGATCGGCGTGATGTTCGGCAGCCCCGAGACCACCACCGGCGGCAATGCGCTGAAGTTCTACGCCAGCGTGCGCCTGGACATCCGCCGCACCGGCGCCATCAAGAAGGGCGATGAGGTCATCGGCAATGAAACCAAGGTCAAGGTGGTGAAAAACAAGGTCTCGCCGCCATTCAAGACGGCGCAGTTCGACATCATGTTCGGCAGCGGCATCTCGCGCGAGGGCGAAATCATCGACATGGGCGTGCTGGGCCGCATCGTGGACAAGTCCGGCGCCTGGTACTCCTACAACGGCGAGAAGATCGGCCAGGGGCGCGACAACGCCAAAGCGTTCCTGAAGGAGAACCCGGAGCTGGCGCGTGAGATCGAGAACAAGATCCGAGGCAATCTGGGCGTCGTGGCCGCCAGCATGGGCATGGCCGAACTGCCCGATGGCGTGGACGAAGACGGCGTGCTGCAAGACGAGTGATGCCCAGGCCCACGACGCAGCGCGCGGCGCACGGCCCGGCGGGCCAGCCCCGATCCGTGGCCGACTGGCTGCGCCAGGCTGAGCCCGCTGCACGCGCGCCGCAGTTGCCTGAGGCCGCAGCGCCAGAGTGCACGGCACGCAGCGCAGCCAGTGCCATGCCCACCCAGTCCCAGGCCGCACCCGCCGAACCCAGCTCCGCAGGCAGCCGCGCCAGCCAGCGCCCCACGCCATCGCTGGGGGCGCGCGCCTTGCGCGCCCTGGCGCGGCGCGAGTACGGCACGGAGGAGCTGCGCCGCAAGTTGGCGCCCCATGCCGAGCACGCCGCAGAGCTGGATGCGCTGCTGCAATCGCTGCAGGCCAAGGGCCTGCTCAGCGATGCACGCGCCGCAGCCTCGATGGCGCGGCAAAAGGCATCGCGCTATGGCAGCGCCCGCATTCGGCGCGATCTGCTGGCCAAGGGCCTGGAGCGGGAGTTGGTGCACAGCACACTGGCGGATTTGCAGCAGGACGAATGGCAGCGCGCCCAAGCCATCTGGCAGGCCAGGTTCGGCGCCCAGGACATGCGCGCGCTGGATGCGCCGCAGCGCCAGAAGCTGCGCGCCAAGCAGGCCCGCTTCATGCTGGCGCGGGGCTTTCCGGCAGACATGGTGCGCAAGCTACTGGATCGGCAGGGTTCAGACTGGGCTCAGTAGCCGCTGCCCTACACTGCACGGCAGCCGCTTCAAGCCTGTTCAACCTCTTTGCACGCTGCGGCTGATTTCAACGCACTTTTTTTGAGGGACCTTCCATGCGCACTCGCCTTTTCCCCCTTGCCCTGGCATTGGCTGCGGCCGCTTTGGTGACCGCCTGCGGCGAAAAAAATGTCATGCCCGCAGAATGCCAAGCCTATCTGGACAAGACCCAGGCTTGCATGGGCAAACTCGGCACGGATCCGCAGTTGGCCGCAATGCAAAAGCAACTGCAGCAGCAAATGGAAGAGCAGAAAAAACAGCTCAATGAAGAGCTCAAGAAGATGAGCAAGAAGGAGCTGGAGAACATGCGCCAGTCCTGCCAGCAGCTCAACAGCCAGCTCAGCGCCATGTTCAACCAACTCGGCTGCTGAACAGCCCGCACCTGCGTGAACCCAAGCCCGGCATCGGCGATGCCGGGCTTTTTTCAGGGCCTGTGGATGCTGGCGACGCGGGACTGTGCAAGGCCCGCACCTGCTCACGCCCTCGGCGCGGTAAAACGCTGCACGATGACTTCGTTGAAGAAGCGGCGATCCAGCCACAGCCAGACCAGAATCGGCACCAAGGTCGGCACGATCAGGGTGCCCAGCTGAAAGCCGTACACGATGGCCTCGACCTGCCAGGGGCTGACGCGCAGCAGCGCATAGTCAATCTGCGCGGCCACGACGATCTCCTTGAGGATGTAAAACACCACCGTGAAGGCTTGGAACGGCAGCAGCAGGCAATAACCTGCCAGCGCCTTGCGCCACAACCCCGGCTGGCGCGCGGCCAGCAGCAAAGCCAGAAAAATGGCCAGCCCATAGGCATAGCGCGAGGGGTCGGCCTCCAGCAAAACCTCCGCGTGGCGGCCCTGCGATTCGGGCACGGGCACGGCAATGCCCGTCTCCACCAGCACATGGCCTGCCCCGCCATCGCCTTGCTCGGCCTGGGCATGGCCGATGACCTGCGCCTGGCGCACCCAGACCGGGGCGCCCATCTCCAGCGCCGTGGCGGCCATGAGGCTGACGGGGTAGGACGTCCAGGGCTTGACGAACATCCATACGGCAATGAGCACGGCCATCCAGGCAAATGCCGTGGCCGCAAACACGGGCATGCGCACCGGCTTGCTGCGCGCCGTTGGCTGGGCCGCAGGCGGCGGCGCCGTTGCAAGCGCAGGCGCAGCAGCAGGGGTTGACGGCCTGGGCGGGCGCGCAGGCCGCTCGGGCAAGGTGGCTGCCGAGGAAGTGGAAATCTGCGCAGCAGCCGGCGCTGGCGCAGCGGCCGCTGGCGGGGGCGGGGGTGTCGTGGTCTCAGGCATGGACGAGCTCACCAGGGCTGCCGCCGCCGCCCGGGGGCGGTGTGGTGCTGCTGCCCACGTCATCGCTGGCATCGCCGGCCGGGCGCTGCAAGCTGCGCACCCACAGCAGCCAGACGATGAGCACGTCGATCATGATCAGCGCCTGCCACAGGTATTCGTGCGCGAACTTGAACACCGCCTCATCCCATTGCCCCAGATAGAACAGGCTGATGACGCGCACCACGTTGACCGCTTGAACGGCCACAAAGCCCAGCACGATGCCCACCAGCTTGGCCCGCCAGCTCGAGGGGTAGGCCATGATGGCGGAGAACAGCACGATGCAGGCCTCCACGCCATTGCAGCCGGGCTCGATGGAGACGCCAAAGCCTGTGCTGGGATTCCACAGCACCTTGCCAGAGGCCATGGCAGTGGCGTCGAACGTCGTCACCAAATAGGCGCACATCTGCGCCAACAACGAAGTCCAGGGCAAAACCACGGTTTGCTGCACGCTGTTGAGCATGTTCAGGCCGAACAGCAGCAACTGCAAAAGGACGAAGATCAAAAAGAAACGCTTCATGGTGTGAGGGCCTGCCCCATTGGCGCGAGCCGCCGGGCTGAAATTGCAGCAAAAAAGCGCCGCCATCCTAGCGCAAGATGCCAGGCCCAGCCATGAGGGCCTGCCCCAGGGCCAGCAATGAAAAACCGGCCCGCAGGCCGGTTGGTTCATAAGGGGCTGGGCGATTAGTCGTCGCTGATCAGTAGCCGCCGTCATGCCCGCCGCCGCGCGGGCCGCTGCCATAGGGGCTGCGCAGGCCGCCTTCGCGGCGGTTGCCGCCAAAGCCATTGCGCGGCGGGCGCGGCTCCAGCGGGCGGGCTTCATTGACGACCACGCTGCGGCCGCCCATGGATTGGCCATTCATGGCGTTGATGGCGGCCTGGGCTTCCGTGTCGCTGCCCATTTCCACGAAGCCAAAGCCTTTGGAGCGGCCCGTGTCGCGCTCCATCATCACCTTGGCGCTGACGACCGTGCCGTATGGGCTGAAAGTCTGCCCAAGCTCCTCATCGCGGACAGAATACGGCAGATTGCCAACATAAAGCTTGTTGCCCATGACGGACTCCTTCAAAAGATTTTCTCAAGCGATGGGGCCCCGGAGCCGCATGAGCGAACATCTCTTGAACTGCGCACGAAACCATCAAACACCGCATACCGATTCAGGCTTTACAGCCCGCGGCCATTATCACTGACAAACGCGGCAAAGGCCCTGGCCGCGGCGCTGCACCAATCAGGAAAAACACTGCTTTTTTGCCATTGCAGCAGGTTTTTTGGTAACCATGCGTATCAGCAGCGGCCAGTTAAAAATTGATTGCCAATTGCCGCTGTGATTCGCGCCGCGCACCCCCCTGTGATTTCACCGCGCCCCGCAGTCTGGCAGGCGGGTGCAAAGCTGCTATAGTCGCCCACCAATGCGCTGATTTGCAACGCTTGCGGGCGCTTTACAAATACTGCTAAAGACATGGCCCGTGCAATGTGAGCGCATCCCAGCGGCAGCCGGCTTGTTTTTAGCAAGCCGGCTTTTTGTTTTCTTGCACCATGACCTTTATCGCCCAGCCGCAGTCCATGGCATTTGCCCGGCCGCTGCCGCTCCAAAGCGGCCAGCGCCTGGAGCGCTACAGCCTGGCTTATGAGACCTATGGGCAACTCAACGCCCAACGCAACAATGCGGTGTTGATCTGCCATGCGCTCAATGCCTCGCACCATGTGGCGGGCATGTACGAGGGCCAGCCCAAAAGCGCGGGCTGGTGGGACAACATGATTGGCCCGGGCAAGCCCGTCGATACCAACCGCTTTTTCGTCATTGGCATCAACAACCTAGGCTCGTGCTTTGGCTCGACCGGGCCGATGCACACCAACCCGGCCACGGGCAAGGCCTGGGGCGCGGGCTTTCCCGTCGTGACGGTGGAGGACTGGGTCGATGCGCAAGCGCGCCTGCTCGACGCGCTGGGCATCGAGCAGCTGGCCGCCGTCATGGGCGGCAGCCTGGGGGGCATGCAGGCACTGTCGTGGACGCTACAGTACCCGCAGCGCATGCGCCACGCGGTGGTGATTGCCAGCGCGCCGAATCTGACGGCCGAGAACATCGCCTTCAACGAGGTGGCGCGCCGCGCCATCGTCACCGACCCGGACTTCCACGGCGGGCATTTCTATGAGCACGGTGTGGTGCCACGGCGCGGGCTGCGCATTGCGCGCATGGTCGGACACATCACCTATTTGTCCGACGACGTGATGAACCAGAAATTCGGCCGCCAGTTGCTGGGCGGGCTGGACGTGCGCTACAGCACGCAGGACATCGAGTTCCAGATCGAGAGCTACCTGCGTCACCAGGCCGACAAGTTCAGCGAATACTTCGACGCCAACACCTATTTGCTCATCACCCGCGCGCTGGACTATTTCGACCCGGCGCGCGCCTTCAATGGCCGGCTCAGCGCCGCGCTGGCGCGCGCGCAGGCCAAGTTCCTGATCATCAGCTTCACGACCGACTGGCGCTTCTCGCCGGCGCGCAGCCGCGAGATCGTGCAAGCCCTGCTGGACAACCAACGCGACGTGAGCTACGCCAAGATCAACGCGCCGCACGGCCACGACGCCTTTTTGCTCGACGATGCGCGCTACCACAGCCTGGTGGCGGCCTATTTCAACCGCATTGCCGGCGAACTCGCACAGGAGGGACAGCCATGAGCGACAGGCACACCATGGCCGCCATTGCCGCGCTGGTGCCCCCCGGCTCGCGCGTGCTGGATCTGGGCTGCGGCGACGGCGCGCTGCTCGAATACCTGCAAAAACAGCGCGGCTGCAGCGGCTACGGCGTCGAGCTCGACGACGCCAAGCTGCTGGCCTGCGCGCGCCGCGGCGTGAACGTGCTGCAGATGAACCTGGACCGCGGCCTGTCCATCTTCGCCGACGACAGCTTCGACGTGGTGCTGCAAATCGACACCTTCCAGCACCTGCACAATGCCGAGACCATGCTGCAGGAGACCGTGCGCGTGGGCCGCGCCGGCATCATCGCCTTTCCCAACTTCGCGCACTGGGCCAACCGCCTCTCGGTGCTGCGCGGGCGCATGCCGGTGACGCGGCGCATGCCCTATCAGTGGTACGACACGCCCAACATCCGCGTGGGCACGTTCAAGGATTTCGAGATCCTGGCGCGCAAGCACCAGCTGCGCATCCGCGACGCCTTTGGCCTGCGCGCCGGCCAGCCGGTGCGCAGGCTGATCAACCTGCGCGCCACCACCGCCGTGTTCCATCTGGATCGCTGAGCGCACGCCCGCACCGGGCCGCACAACAACCCAACCAACGCCCATATGCCCCGCCTGGCCGCCAATCTGAGCTTTCTGTACCAAGAGCTGCCCTTCGAGGCGCGTCTGGCCGCCGCCGCGCAAGATGGCTTTGGCGGGGTGGAGTATTTGTCCCCCTACGAGTGGGAGCCCGGTTGGCTGGCCGCGCAACTGCGCGCGCACGGGTTGCAGCAGGTGCTGTTCAACGCCCCGGCCGGCGGCGGCACGCTGGCGGCGGCGCGCAGCGCCTGGGCCCAGGGCTGGCGCGGCACGGCCAGCCTGCCGGGCGCGCAGCGCGAGTTCGAATATGGCATCGAACTGGCGCTGGACTACGCCCAGGCGCTGGGCTGCAGCCGCATCCACGTCATGTCCGGCACGCACCCGGCCCCGCTGGCGCATGGCGGCAGCCTGCGCCAGCAGTGGCTGCGCCGGCTGAGCTGGGCCGCCGAGCGCGCCGCCAGGCGGCACAGCCCCGGCGCAGCGCCCATCGTGCTGCTGATCGAGGCCATCAACCACCAGGACATGCCCGGCTACTGGCTGCACACCCAGCAGCAGGCGCTGGCGGCGCTGCAAGAGATCGGCCACCCCCACCTGGGCCTGCAGCTCGATCTCTACCACTGCCAAATGACCGAGGGCGATGCCCAGGCCGAGCTGCAACGCGGCCTGGGCAGCGGCCTGCTGCGCCACGTGCAAATCGCCGCCGTGCCCGGCCGCTGCGAGCCCGATGCCGGCGCGGTCGATGGGCCGGCGCTGCTGCGCCAACTCGATGCCGCAGGCTACGGCGGCTGGGTCGGGCTGGAATACTGGCCACGCAGCAGCACGCGCGCTGCGCTGCGCTGGGCCGCGCCGTGGCTGCAGCCCGGCAGCGCAGCGGGGGCGCAGCCATGACGGCAGGGCGCGCCAAGCCCGCACCACCCCACGGGCCGCCACTGGCCGCGCCGCGCCTGCCAGCGGCGCCTGCGGCCTCGCACGCCATGCAAGTCGAGCTGGTGGCGGTGCTGGTGGCCGTGGCCGACGGCCAGCCGCGCATCATGACCACAGGGCATGGCCAGTCGCTGCCCTGCGGGCCGTTCACCGTCACGCACCGTTCGCTGCAGCAGGGCATGCGCGCCTGGATCGAATCCGAAACCCTCCATCCCATCGGCTACATCGAGCAGCTCTACACCTTTGCCGACCTGGGCCGGCTGCAACACCAAACCGACGCGGCCAGCGGCAGTGCCGCTGACGCCGTGCCCGAGGCCCGGCACGTGGCCATCAGCTACTTGGGGCTAACGCGCGAGCAGGCCACGCAGGCCGGCTCGCTCAACGCGGCGGCCGAGCACGCCGCCTGGCGCAACTGGTACGACTATTTCCCCTGGGAGGACTGCCGCAGCGAATGGGCGCTGGGGCTGCAACAGCGCATCGCCGCCGCGCTGCATGCCTGGTGCGCCAGCGCGCCCGATGGCGCGGCGCAGCAGGCGCGCCAGCAGCGCGCAGACAGCGCCTTTGGCCTGGGGCCCATGCCGTGGAACGAGGATTTCGTGCTGCAACGCTACGAGCTGCTCTACGAGGCTGGCCTGGTGGCCGAGGCACGGCGCAGCGGCCAGGCACAGACCGATACTGCGCCGCTGCCGGGCCTGGCGATGCGCTTTGACCACCGGCGCATTCTGGCCACCGGCATGGCGCGGCTGCGCGCCAAGCTCAAGTACCGGCCCGTGGTGTTCGAGCTCATGCCCGAGCACTTCACGCTGCTGCAACTGCAACAGGCCGCCGAAGCCATCACCGGCCGCTGGCTGCACAAGCAGAACTTCCGCCGCCTGGTCGAGCAGCAGCAACTGATCGAGGAAACCGGCGCCATGGCGCTGGGCCATGCCGGGCGGCCGGCCAAGCTGTTTCGCTTCCGCAGCGGCGTCACGCTCGAACGCGCCATTGCGGGCACCAAGCTGCCCGTGGCCTCCGGCCTGCCCTGATCGCCGGCCAGGCCATCAGAGCATCAGGCCGGCATCGGGCTGGCCGCATCGAGCTGGTGCGGCTTTTCCTTGGTGTCGGCGATGAATTGCGGCATCAGCGAGCCCAGCACCATCGCCACGGCCGCGCCGGCCACACCAGCGAGTTGCTGCGGCACCAACTCGCCAAACGCCGCCAGCGCGGCGATCACGGCATTGGCGCCCCAGGTATCGGGATAGCTGGCTGCCAGCAGGCCCGCCAACGCAATCGCCCCCCAAACCAAGATGCCAAACACCACCGACAGCACCGCCCCTTGCGTGGTGGCGCGCTGCCAGTACAGGCCAAAGACCAGCGGCACGAAAGCGCCCACCAGCGGCAACTGGTAGGCCTCGGCCACCAGCTCGTAAATCGACTTGCCTTCCATGTTGATGGCATAGACCAGCACCATGACGGTGAACACCGGCACGCTGATGCGCATGG
>JAUMYI010000051.1:0-5358 GCA_030528705.1 Comamonadaceae bacterium
ATGTTGCGAAACAGCTCCACCCAGGCATTGCCCAGGCGCACCAGCCAGGGGCTGTTGGGCAGCGTGCGGACGGTGCCGATGACCGAGCCCACCAGCAGCGCCAGCAGCAGCGCAGGCCCGGCCACGGCCAGGGTCCAGCCCCAGGCCGAGAGCATCCAGTCCAGGTAGGTGATGTCGCCGCCTTTGCCAAAGCAGCCTTGCACCACTTCGTTGCTGATGTTGTCCTGGCAAAAGACTTGCCAATCCCAGTTCATTGAGTCCTCCTGATGACCTAAGCAAGGGCAACGCTGGATAAGTCCCCGCAGTGCGGCGCAGCCCCCTGCGTGGGGATGGGGTGCAAGGCGCAAACCGCAGCAATGGCTTGAGCGATTGCCAGGCTTGGCTTGCGCCGCAGAGCGTCCACACAGGCATGCGCCGTGCGCGAGAGACTTGTTCAGCGTTGCCCAAGGTCTGCACCCACCGCAGCATTGCGTGCATCTGCGGATTCGGCTGGCCTGCCGCTGCCAGATTCAAAAACGCCCCGCTGGCGGGAGCAGCGTCCTGCCAGCGGAGCGTTTGACGGGGCGGCACAGGCCAGCGGCCCCGGGCGATTGATGCCTGGCGTTATTCCACCTGATAGTCTTCCATCGGCTTGTTGTTGGGGTTGGCCCAGGCCTTCTTGGTGCTTTCCGACAGCGGCAGGTTCACCACGGTGTTGGCCGGCGGCGTGGGCTGCAGGAACCACTTGTCCCACAGTTTTTCCAGCGTGCCGTCCTTCATCTGGCGCTCGATGCTCTTGTTGATCGCGGCCTTGAAGGCGGCGTCGTCCTTGCGCAGCATGCAGGCGATGGGCTCGACGCTGAGCACCTCGCCGACGATGCGGTAGTCATCCGGCGTGCGCGACTTGGAGACGTTGGCCGCCAGAATGGAGCCGTCCATCACGAACACATCGGCGCGGCCGGTCTCCAGCAGCAGGAAGCTGTCGGCGTGGTCCTTGCCCATGACTTCCTTGAAGCTCACGCCTTCGGCGCGGCGGTGCTTGCGCAGCGTTTGCACCGAGGTCGTGCCAGTGGTGACGGCAATGGTCTTGTTGTTCAGATCGGCCACGGACTGGATGCCCGAGTCCTTCTTGGTGGCCATGCGCACTTCTTCCACGTAGGTGGTGTGGGCGAAGTCCACTTCCTTCTGGCGGGCGCGGTTGTTGGTGGTCGAGCCGCACTCGAAGTCGACGGTGCCGTTGGTCACCAGCGGGATGCGGTTTTGCGAGGTGATGGGCTGGTACTTGATCTTCAGCGGCTTGCCCAGGTCTTTTTCCAGATCCTTGATGATGTTCTCGGCCATCTCGGTGTGAAAGCCCACGTACACGCCATTGCCCAGCGTATAGCCCAGGCCGGAGGATTCACGCACGCCCAGCGTCACCTCGCCGGAGTTCTTGATCTTCTCCAGCGTATCGGCCTGGGCCACGGTGGCCGTGGCAGCGGCGGCCAGCAGTGCCAGGGCAAAAACTTGTTTTTTCATTACGCGCTCCTTTGATGGAATGGATTCAGACCCGCTTTGGTACATCAGCAGTGCATGGGCGGGCCAAGACGGGGCATTATCGCAAAATGCCAGATCAGGATTGATTGACGGTTTCGTGGGCGCTGGCAGGGGCCTGGGGCGCAGCCTTGGGGCGCTGCCAGAAGTGCGGCTGGCCGTAGTGCTGGCGCAGGAAGTCGATCCACAGCCGCACGCGCAGCGGCACGTGGCGGCGCTCGGGCAGTACGGCGTAGATGCCGTTGGGCGGCGCGGCAAAGGCTTCGAGCAGCTGCACCAGGCGGCCTTGCGCCAGATCGTCTTGCACCTCCCAAAGGCTGCGCCAGGCCACGCCGTGGCCGGCCAGGCACCAGTCGTGCAGCACCTGGCCGTCGCTGCAGTCCAGCCAGCCGCGCGGCTTGATGTAGAGGATGTGCCGCGCCGGCTCTCGCCGCGCGCCCGGCTGGCGCGGCCGCCCCTGGCCGTTGGCCGTGGCGGCGCTGGCGGGCGGGCCTGGCTCATCCGGTACGGAAAAGGCCCAGCCCCGGCTTTGCGAGGCCTCGCTGGACAGGCCCAGGCAGTTGTGCTGCGCCAGCTCGGCCGGGTGGCGCGGCTGGCCGTGCTGTGCGATGTAGCTGGGCGCGGCCACGCACAGGCGGCGGTTGTCGGCCAGGCGGATGCTCACCAGGCTGGAGTCGGGCAGGTCGCCCACGCGCACCGCGCAGTCGTAGCCCTCGCCGGTCAGGTCCACCAGACGGTCGCTGAGGTTCAGCGAGATGCGCAGTTGCGGGTGCTGGGCCTGGAACTTGGGCACCAGCGGCGCCACGTGGCGGCGGCCGAAGCCGGCCGGGGCGGTGATGCGCAGCGAGCCGCTGGCGCGCACGTTGCCGGCCGAGACGCTGGCCTCGGCATCGGCCCAGTCGGCCAGCAGGCGCTGGCAGTCTTCCAAAAAAGCCGCGCCTTCGCGCGTCAGGGCGATGCGGCGCGTGGTGCGTACCAACAGCTTGACGCCCAGGTGCGCCTCCAGCGCGTCGAGTCGGCGGCCGACGATGGCCGGCACCACCTGCTCCGACCTGGCCGCGGCGCTGAGGCTGCCCTGGCTGGCCACGCGCACAAAGGTTTCGATGGCTTTGAACTTGTCCATGGGGTGACGCTGCGCTGGGACTGGGCCGCCTTTCTTGGCTGCCTTTGACTACTGTTGTGCGCTGCATACCCGCCTTGCGCGGGCGCATTTTTTACTTTTCGTCAATGGCGATTGTATTTTTGCTTGTCTGATGCGCACTGAAAGATTGCATACAGTACGCCCTCTCGACCATTTTTACCGGAGTGTTTTCATGAGTTCCACCCGCATCCCCGTGCATGGCCTGCAAGTGGCCGCGGCGCTGAAGTCCTTTGTGGACGAGCAGGTGCTGCCCGGCACCGGCATCGGCAGCGAAGCGTTCTGGCAGGGCTTTGCCGCCATCGTGCACGAGTTCGCGCCCAAGAACGCCGCCTTGCTGGCCGAGCGCGAGCGGCTGCAGGCCGAGCTGGACAAGTGGCACCGCGCCCACCCCGGCCCGATCCAGGACATTGCCGCCTACCGCAGCTTTCTGGAAGGCATTGGCTACATCGTGCCCAACCCGGCCGATGCCCAGGCCAGCACCGAGCAGGTGGACGACGAGCTGGCCAAGCTGGCCGGGCCGCAACTGGTGGTGCCCATTCTGAATGCGCGCTACGCGCTCAACGCCGCCAATGCGCGCTGGGGCTCGCTGTACGACGCGCTGTACGGCACGGATGCCATCCCCAGCGATGGCGGCGCCGAGGCTGGCGCCGGCTACAACCCGGTGCGCGGCGCCAAGGTCATTGCCTACGTGCGCCAGTTCCTGGATGCGGCTGCGCCGCTGGCCAATGGCTCGTACCAGCAGGCCACGGGCCTGGCCATCGAGGGCGGCAAGCTGGTGGTCTCGCTGGGCAATGGCCTGAGCACGGGCCTGCAGAATGCGGCGCAGTTGGTTGGCTACCAGGGCCAGGCCGATGCGCCCGCGTCGGTGCTGCTGGTGCACAACGGGCTGCACATCGACATCCAGATCGACCGCAGCACCCCCATCGGGCAGGGCGATGCGGCCGGCATCAGCGACGTGGTGCTGGAGGCGGCGCTGTCCACCATCCTTGATTTGGAAGACTCCGTGGCCGCCGTCGATGCCGAGGACAAGATCGCCGGCTACGCCAACTGGCTGGGCATCCTCAAGGGCACACTGACCGAGCAGGTCAGCAAAGGCGGGCGCAGCTTCACGCGGCGCCTGAACCCGGACCGCGAATACACCGGCGTCGATGGCCAGCCCCTGCGCCTGCATGGCCGCTCGCTGATGTTCGTGCGCAATGTTGGCCACTTGATGAGCAACCCGGCCATCCTCTGGGGCGAGCAGGGCCAGGAAATCCCCGAAGGCATCATGGATGCGGCCATCACCACGGCCATTGCCCTGCACGACCTGCAGGGCCACGGCCAGAACGGCATCCGCAACTCGCGCAAGGGCTCGGTCTACATCGTCAAGCCCAAGATGCACGGCCCGGCTGAAGTGGCCTTTGCCAACGCCTTGTTTGGCGCTGTGGAAAAGCTGCTGGGCCTGCCCGAGCACACCGTCAAGCTCGGCATCATGGACGAGGAGCGCCGCACCTCCGTCAACCTCAAGGCCTGCATCGCCGCCGCGCCGGCGCGCGTGGCCTTCATCAACACCGGCTTTCTAGACCGCACCGGCGACGAGATCCACAGCGTCATGCAGGCCGGCGCGGTGTTCCGCAAGGGCGACATGAAAACCAGCGCCTGGATCGCCGCCTACGAGAAGAACAACGTGCTGGTGGGCCTGTCCTGCGGGTTGCGCGGCCGCGCGCAGATCGGCAAGGGCATGTGGGCCATGCCCGATTTGATGGCGCAAATGCTGGAGCAGAAAATCGGCCACCCCAAGGCCGGCGCCAACACCGCCTGGGTGCCCTCGCCCACGGCCGCCACCCTGCACGCGCTGCATTACCACCAGGTGGATGTGCCCAGCATCCAGGCCGAGCTGGGCCAGACCGACTACGAAAGCGTGCGCGATGGCCTGCTGGCCGATTTGCTGCACATCCCCGTGGTGCAGGCCGCCAAATGGAGCGAGGAGGAAAAGCAGCAGGAGCTGGACAACAACATCCAGGGCATCCTCGGCTACGTGGTGCGCTGGATCGACCAGGGCGTGGGCTGCTCCAAGGTGCCCGACATCAACAACGTTGGCCTGATGGAAGACCGCGCCACGCTGCGCATCTCCAGCCAGCACATTGCCAACTGGCTGGCCCATGGCGTGGTCAGCGAGCAGCAGGTGCGCGAGACCTTCGAGCGCATGGCCGCCGTCGTTGACGCGCAAAACGCGGGCGACCCGCTCTACCAGAACATGGCCGGGCGATTTGCCGACTCCTACGCCTACCGCGCCGCCACCGACCTGGTGTTCAAAGGGGTGCAGCAGCCCAGCGGCTACACCGAGCCGCTGCTGCACGCCTGGCGCCTGCGCCGCAAGGCCGCTGCCTGAAGCGTCGGGTCGCATCGGCCGGCGCTGTGAAAAAGCCCGCTTCCTGCAAAGGAGCGGGCTTTTGGCGCGTCCGCCTATGGCCTATTCGCGCCGAAATCGTGAACAGGCTTTGAGCCCCTGTGGGCTTTCAGCGCTGCAGCCAGCTTTTGACGCGGGTTTGCAGTCGGGGCGGGATGGCGCGGGCCACGGGGCGCAGTACGGGCATGGCGCGCAGACGCACCAGCTGCGTCAGGATGGCGGCGCGCAGGCCCTGTGCGCCGCCGTGCGGGCCGGGTGGCTGCTGGGCCGAGGCGAGCAAGGCCTGCACGAAGGCATGGGCGCCGGCCACGGCCTG
>JAUMYI010000051.1:5458-13241 GCA_030528705.1 Comamonadaceae bacterium
GGCCGGCCTGCGACGCGTTCGGCAAAGGCGCCCAGATCGGGCACGGCCACGGGCAGGCCTTGCTGCAGCGCGGCGCTGAGGGTGTAGCTGTAGGTCTCGGGCCATTGCGCGGGCAGCCAGACCAGATCGGGCGCCAGGCGCTGCAGGATGGCCGGCAGATCTTGTTCGTCGTACTGGCCGTGCACCTGCAGCGCGCTGGCCGGGGCGGTTTGCAGGTGGCGGTAGGCAAAGCCGATGAGGTGAAACTCCAGCGCCGCGCCCTGCTGCTTGGCCAGGCGCGCCACGGCTTCGAGCACGTCGGCGCCCTTGATGACGCTGAGCGCGCCGATGACGGCGATGCGCAGCGGCCGCTGGGCCGGCAGGGGCTGCGGCGCGGGCTGGGGCAGGGCGCTGGCTTGCAGATCGGTGTGCGGCGCCAAGCGCACCCGCGCCTGGGGCGCAAAGCGTTGGATGCGCGCGGCCGCATCCAGGCTGGGGGCCAGCACCTGGCGCGCGCCTTCGAGCAGCAGCCGGTTGCGCAGACGCCAGCTGGCGATGTTTTGCTCGACGGCGGGGATGGGCGCCGGGTGCTGGCCGCCGCAGCATTCGCCCTGGGCATCGACTTCGTAGCGGCCGCTGCGCCCGGTCATGCTGATGTTGGTGCAGAAGCTGTAGAAGTCGTGCACGGTGAAGTCGTATTCCAGGCCCAGCAGCTGTGGCAGCTCCCAGACCAGGCGCTCGTGGCCCAGCAGGTGGTGGTAGTGGATGTGGGCCACGGGCAGGGCCTTGAGCCATTGCAGCAGCTCATCGCGTTGCGCTCCCAGGTCGAACAGCAGCGACCATTGTTCGGAGAGCCGGGCCTGCGGCTGGGCGGCGCTGCTGGCCGCATTGGCATCGGCCCCTGCCTGTGCCGCCGGGGCGCATTCGATGAGTTGCAGCTGCACGCGCTGCGCGCCGGCCGGGCGCAGCGACAGGAACACGGCTTGCTCGGCCAGGTGTTGCGCCAGCTCCAGCACGTGGCGCTCGGTGCCGCCGCCGCGCTGGTGCTGCACGGCCAGCACGATGGGCTTGCGCCCCGCATCGGTGTGGCGCAGCCAATCCACGGCCAGGCGCGCGGGCCGGGCCGGATCGCGCGCCAGGAATTCATGCACCTGCAGCTCGTAGCTGGGGTGCAGCTGGCGCAGGGTGTGCATGGCGGCCTGCTCGCGCGGGCTTTTGCTCTCGCCAAAGCTCACGCCGCCGGTGTGCAGCACGTAGGTGTCCAGCGCGTGCAGGTTGCGCCAGCCCTTGGCGATGGCGCGCTGGCAGAAGTCGTTTTCCTCGCCATAGCCCTTGCCGAAGTGCTCTTCGTCGAACAGGCCCACGTCCTGCAGGCAGTCGCGGCGGATGTACATGCAAAAGCCCACGCCGGTGGGCACGTCCACATGGGCGCCGGCATTGGCTTGGGCAAAGAGCTGGTCCAGCGAGGCCGTGCTCTGCCCAGGCGGCAGGGGGTTGGCGGCGCAGAAGACGGGGTAGCTGCAAATCGTCGCGTTGCTGGAAAAGGGCGTGACCGTGCCCACGCTGGCGGCGGCGTAGGCCGTGCGGCGCAGCCGGTCCAACCAGTCGTTGGCCACTTCGGTGTCGCTGTTGAGCAGCAGCACGTCGTGGCTTTGCGAGGCCTGCATGCCGCGGTTGACGGTGCCCACGAAGCCCAGGTTGCGCTCGTTTTCCAGCAGCGTGATGCGCGGCTCGGCTGCAGCCTTTTGGCGCAGCCACTCGGTGACTTCGGGCTCGGGGCTGCAATCGTTGATGACGATCAGCCGGTAGGGCGCGCGCACCGGGCTGGCCAGCACCGATTCGACGCACAGCCGGGTGTCGGCCAGGCCGCGGTAGACGGGCACGACGATGTCCACGGTCTCGCTCAGCGGCGCGGGCACGGGGGCGTTGGCGGTTGGGCTGGGGGCTGGGTCTTGAGCCAGGCCGGCCGGTGCGGCTGGCGGGGGCGCTGCGGGGCTGGCCCCGGCCTGGCCTGGGCCTTGCAGCAGTTGCCGGCCCCAGTCGCGCACGCGCACCAGCGGCCGCGTGTAGCGGAATACGCGCGAATTGCGCATGTTTTGCAGGTGCTCGGCCATGCCGCGCAGTTGCTGGTGCAGATCGGCCACTTCGGCCTGGGCCTGGGCGCGCTCGGCGAACACCTGCCGCGCCTGCTGCTGGGCGTGCTGCCATTGGGTCTGCAACGCCTCGTGCGCGCTGCGCAGCTGGGCGCGCTCGCCCTGCAGCTGGGCGTGGGCATGGGCCAGTTGCTCGTGGTCGCGCCAGATCTGCGCCAGGCGCTCGCCCTGGGCTTGCAGCTGCTCGTGCAGCTGGCGCTGCGCGCGCTCCAGCGGCTGCACCTGGCCCACCAGGCTGAGGTAGTCGGCCGACATGGGCCAGCCCAGCTCCACCTCCAGCGTCAGCGGGCCGGGGGATTGGTCTTGCTGCAACGCGGCCCAATCCAGCGGCAGCTGCAGCCAGGGGTCGTCGCCGATCAGGATCAGCGCCGCGCTTTGCGTCTGGCCCAGCAGGGCGCCGCCCCAGGCGATTTGCTGTGAGGGGGGCGCCTGCAGCGGTTGCTGGCCATCGACATCGGCCTGCCACTGCCACAACGGGCGCTGCTGCGCATCGAGCAGGCGCAGCGCGTGCAGGTAGAGGATGCCGGGCCGATCGGCGGGGTCCAGCCGCAGGCCGTGCAGTTGCGCCGCCGGCACGGGCAGGGCAAAGCGCAGGGTTTGCCGCTGCTGGCCGATGGCGCAGGGTTGCACCAGCTTGCGGCTTTCTGAAAAGCCCTGGCCATCGTCCCAGTACAGCTGGGCGGAGAAATGCGCCTGGCGCGCCAGCGTCTGGCCGGGCAGGGCGCCGGCCTGTGGCAGCAGCCAGCGTGTGTTGTCCGGCGCTTGGCCCTCATGCGCCGAGGCGCAGACGATGAACTGGTAGGTCAGCGCATCGGGCGCAGCCAACAAGTAGCGCGCCGCAGCCGGCGGCAGGGCGTCGAAGGCCTGTGTGAACTCCGACTCCTGCAGCGGCCGCTCGATGGCTTGCAATTGTTGCACCTGCCAGCCCTGCTCTTGCAGCAGGCGCAGCAGCGAGCGGCGCGTGAAGTGGCGCACGTGCGTGGCATCGAGCAGGCCTTCCTCGCGGTAGCGGAACTCACCCTCGACCAGCTCGGCCACCAGCCCGGCATAGCCGCTGTTGGGGATGGAGATCAGCAGCCGGCCGCTTGGGGCCAGCAGTTGGCGCAGGTCGGCCAGCACCGCCTCGGGCTGGCGCAGGTGCTCCAGGATGTCGGCGCAGACGATGGCCTCGTAGTGCTGCGCGCCGAACAGCGCGCTGGGCAGCGTCAGCTCCAGATTGGCGACGGCGACCTGACGATAATAGGGCCTGGCCAGCTCTGCCTCGGCATCGTTGAAAGTCACGCCATCGACGGTGCATTGTTTTTTCGTGTGCAGGTACTGGCCCAGCGCGCCGCTGCCGCAGCCCAGGTCCAGCACCTGGCTGCCCGGGGCGATTTCCTGTACCAGCACGGACAGGGAAGTGCGCTCGCCGTCGTCGATATTGCGCAGGTAGATGTGCAGTTCGTTCGTGGAAAGTGTCATCGTCTCTTGTCAACCATTGGCCTGGGCATTGCCGGGCCAGCTCTGCAACTGCCCATGCCTGATTCGAACGCAGTGTTTGCTGGTGCGCAGCGGCCTGCAAGCCAGCCGCTGGCTGCGGCATCGCCCGCCCCGCAGCGCGAGTGCGTGGCCGTGTCCATCGTCAGCCACGGCCACGGTCAGTGGATCGAGGCGCTGCTGCGGCAATTGCAGCAGCAGGCCGAGCCCTGTTTGGGCCGCGTGATTGTGACACTGAATGTCCCGGAGCCCGCGCTGCAACAGGCCCTGCAGGCCTTGCAGG
The DNA here is from genome assembly GCA_030528705.1 of Comamonadaceae bacterium. Lineage (GTDB taxonomy): Bacteria > Pseudomonadota > Gammaproteobacteria > Burkholderiales > Burkholderiaceae_C > Lampropedia. The sequence goes on from JAUMYI010000051.1 coordinate 9,350, forward strand.
CCCAGCCCGCGCTGCCTTTTGCACTGGAAATCGTTTGTAATAGCGCGCCCGCCGGCTTTGGCCGCAATCACAATGCCGCCATTGCCCGCCTTGCCGCCTGCGCCGACATGCCCACGCACATTTGCATTCTCAACCCCGACGTGCAGCTGCTCGATGCCCAGCCGCTGGCGCAGCTGGTGGCGGCGCTGCGCGCGCCGGGCACCGGCCTGGCCTATCCGCGCCTGCTCGATGCCCAGGGCCAGGTGCAGGACAACGAGCGCGCTCTGCCCAGCTTGGGCAATTTGTGGCGCCGGCGCGTGCTGGGGCGTCAGGAGCAGGTGGTGGACTGGGTCAGCGGCGCCTGCATGCTGCTGCGGCTGCGCGACTGGCAGCGCCTGGGCGGCTTCGACGAAGGCTTTCACATGTACTGCGAGGACGTGGACTTGAGCCTGCGCGTGCGGCGCGACATCGGCGCGCTGGTGCGCGCCCAGACCCGCATGCAGCATCTGGCGCAGCGCGCCAGCCGCCGCCAGCTGCGGCCGCTGCTGTGGCACGTGCACAGCCTGCTGCGGCTGTGGCGCCTGCCCAGTTTTCGCTGGGCCCGCCGCCACCCCAGCGCCCAGCGCCGCGCGTTGCAGTGATTTTTTTCAACAAGGGCCAATCGATGCTGTTGCTGTGCGTCTGGGCGTTCTTTGTCGCCGCCATCACTGCTGGCCTGTTGGTGCGCAGTGCGCGCCGCCATGCCAGACGCTATCCGGGCGACATGCCGCAGCGATTCCATATGGGCGATGTGCCGCGCCTGGGCGGCGTGGCGCTGGCCGCCGGCATGGGCCTGGCCATTTGCGTGGGCGTGCTGCAAACCCTGCGCGGCGACGCCGCCAGCTTGCAACTGGACTGGTGGGTGCTGTGCTGGGGCCTGTGCATGGTGCCGGCCGTGCTGGGCGGCGTGCTCGAAGACCTGAGCCAGCGCATGACCGTGCGCTGGCGCTTTGCGCTGACCCTGGCCAGCGCCCTGCTGGCCGTGCTCTGGCTGGGGGTGAGCGTGCCGCGGCTGGACATCGCCTGGCTGGACGCCATGCCCGGGCTGTGGCCCTGGTTGGGCGTGGCCATTGCGCTGCTGGCCATTGCCGGGCTGCCGCACGCCTTCAACATCATCGACGGCTACAACGGCCTGGCCGGCATGGTGGCCATCATCGTCGCGCTGGCGCTGGCGCACGTGAGCATCCAGGTGCAGGACCGCACGCTGGCCGTGGTGTTTCTGGTCACGGCTGCGGCCAGCGGCGGCTTTCTGATCTGGAACTACCCGCGCGGGCTGCTGTTCGCGGGCGATGGCGGCGCCTATCTGTGGGGCAGCGTGCTGTCCATCGGCAGCATTTTGCTGGTGCAGCGCCACCCGATGGTTTCGCCCTGGTTTCCGCTGCTGCTGCTGATCTACCCGGTGTGGGAGACGCTGTTTTCCATGTACCGCAAATGGGTGCGCGGCAGCTCGCCGGGCGTGGCCGATGCGCTGCACATCCACCAGCTGATCTACCGGCGCATCGTGCACCGCGTCTTCGATGGCGACAACGAGGCGCGCGACATGCTGATGCGCAACAACCGCACCTCGCCCTATCTGTGGGGCTTTACCGTGCTGACGGTGCTGCCGGCCATTTTGCTCTGGCACACCACCTGGGCGTTGGTGGCCTGCTGCGTGCTGTTTGCCTGCCTCTACACCTATGCCTACATCACCATCGTGCGCTTCAAGGTGCCGGCCTACATGCGCTGGCGCAGCTCGCGCCCGCCGGGCGACGACGCTGCGCCGTGATTTGCGCGGCTCTCAGCGATCGAAGCGCGGGTCGAAGTGCTCGGCCTGCTCCTGCTCGCTGGGCGGCTTCTGGGCCTGCAGGTACTGGTAAATGTCGCGCACCAGGCGCTCGCAACCCTCGCGCGCCAGCGCCGAGATCTCGTAGATCGGCCCCTGCCATTGCAAGCCCTGGCGCATCTTGTCGAGCATGGCGCTGCGCGCTGTGGCGTCGAGCATGTCCACTTTGTTGAGCACCAGCCAGCGCGGCTTGTCGTAGAGCTGCGGGTCGTACTTGCGCAGCTCCTGGGCAATGGCTTGCACCTGGGCCACTGGATCGACGCTGTCGTCAAACGGCGCCACGTCCACGATGTGCAGCAGCAAGCCGGTGCGCTGCAGGTGGCGCAGGAACTGGTGGCCCAGGCCCGCGCCTTCGGAGGCGCCCTCGATCAGGCCGGGAATGTCGGCCACGACAAAGCTCTGCTCCGGCCCCACGCGCACCACGCCCAGGTTGGGGTGCAGCGTCGTGAACGGGTAGTCGGCCACCTTGGGCCGGGCGTTCGAGACTGCCGTGATGAAGGTGGACTTGCCCGCATTGGGCAGGCCCAGCAGCCCAACGTCGGCCAGCACCTTCAGCTCCAGCTTGATGCTTTTGCGCTCGCCGGGCCGGCCCAGGGTCTTCTGGCGCGGAGCGCGGTTGGTCGAGCTCTTGTAGTGCAGGTTGCCAAAGCCGCCATCGCCGCCCTTGGCCAGGATGCGCTTCTCGCCGGGCACCAGCAATTCCATCAGCACCTGGCCGCTGTCGGCATCGCTGATGATGGTGCCCACCGGCACGCGCAGCGTCAGGTCGGCGCCGGCGGCACCGAACATGTCCGAGCCCATGCCGTGCTGGCCGCGCTTGGCCTCGTGGCGGCGCGCGTAGCGGAAATCCACCAGCGTGTTGAGGTTGGTGTCGGCCACGATGTAGACATGGCCGCCGCGCCCGCCATCGCCGCCGTCGGGCCCGCCGAACTCCTTGAACTTTTCATGGCGGAATGAGGCGCAGCCATTGCCGCCATCGCCTGCCGCCACATCAATATGGGCTTCGTCAACAAACTTCATAACACGCTCTAAGGGATGATCGGACAAACGACAAAAGCCCCGCTGGGCGGGGCTTCGTCAGAACCACTGCTGCCGCCCGCAGCGTTTGCCACGGGCGCAGGCCGATCAGGCCGCAGGGGTGATTTCCACGGTGTGCTTGTTCAGCGCACCCTTGTTGCGAAATACCACGTGCCCATCGACCAGCGCATACAGCGTGTGGTCCTTGCCCATGCCGACATTGGTGCCAGCGTGCATGCGAGTGCCGCGCTGGCGCACGATGATGGAGCCGGCGCTGACCAGCTCGCCACCATAGGCCTTGACACCCAGCATCTTGGGCTTGGAGTCGCGACCGTTGCGCGTAGAGCCGCCGCCTTTTTTCTGTGCCATGTCTTAATCCTTTCCTGCTGCGTGAGGTGCTGCCTTATGCAGCGATATCGCCAATCTGCAGCTCGGTGTAGCGCTGGCGATGGCCTTGATGCTTCTGGTAGTGCTTGCGGCGGCGCAGCTTGAAGATGCGCACTTTGTCGTGCTTGCCCTGCGAGAGCACAGTCGCCTTGACGCTGGCGCCGGAAACCAATGGCGTGCCGATTTTCAGATCAGCGCCGTTGCCGATGGCAAGCACTTGATCGAGCACGATTTCCTGGCCCACGTCCGCAGCGATCTGTTCTACCTTGATTTTGTCGCCGGCTGCCACGCGGTATTGCTTGCCGCCGGTTTTTATGACTGCGTACATGTGATTCATCCAAAAAGAAGGTTCTTGCCCTGCCTGGCCGATGCGGCACAGCAGGGGAAAAACGCAATGACGAGATGTTTCATCTGCCGGCCAAGGCGCTGCTGCGCCTGGCCGGGCCGCAGATGCCAAAGCACCCCCGCAGCCGGGCAAATGAACCGCGCATTGTAGCGGCCTTGTGCCCGGCGTGCAAACCACCCTGGGTGCTCAATCGCGCGTGACGCGCAGCACTTCCTCGAAGCTGGTGATGCCAGCTTCGACCAGGCGCTGGCCGTCCTCGCGCATCAGTTGCATGCCGTGGGCCAGGGCGTGCTCGCGGATGG
>JAUMYI010000052.1 GCA_030528705.1 Comamonadaceae bacterium
GCGGGCAATGCTACTGCGTGCGTGGTGCGTCAGCCCCGCGCTTTCACGATTGCGCAGCCACAGCAGCCGCAGCTGGGCCAGCGGCCAGCCAGGCGCGAATCTGGCGCTCGATGCCGGGCTCGTCCAGGCCGCATTGCGCCAGCAGCTTGGCCGGGTCGCCGTGCGCGATGAATTGATCGGGCAGGCCCAGCTGCAGCACCGGGCGCGGCAGGCCGGCCTGTTGCAGGGTTTCGAGCACGGCGCTGCCTGCGCCGCCCATGGTGCAGCCCTCTTCCACCGTGACCAGCAGTTCGTGGCTTTGCGCCAGTTGCAGCAGCAGGGCTTCGTCCAGCGGCTTGGCCCAGCGCATGTTGGCCACGCTGGCATCGAGGCGCTCGGCCGCAGCCAGCGCGGGGTAGAGCAGCGTGCCAAAGGCCAGGATGGCGATGCGCCGCCCCGGCAGCGTCTGGGCGCTGGCCTGGCGGCGCAGCTCGCCGCGGCCATAGGGCAAGGGTTGCAAGTCGGGCAGAGGCTCGGCGCCCACGCCAGCGCCGCGCGGGTAGCGCACGCACACGGGGTGATTCTGCGCGTAGGCGGTGCTCAACAGCTGGCGGCACTCGCGCTCGTCGGCCGGGCAGGCCATGGCCATGTTGGGGATGCAGCGCACGTAGGCAATGTCGTAGGCGCCGGCGTGCGTGGCGCCGTCGGCGCCGACCAGGCCGGCGCGATCCAGCGCGAACACCACCGGCAGGTTTTGCAGCGCCACGTCGTGGATGAGCTGGTCGTAGGCGCGCTGCAGGAAGGTGGAGTAAATCGCCACCACGGGCTTGAGCCCTTCGGTGGCCAGGCCGGCTGCGAAGGTCACGGCGTGCTGCTCGGCAATGCCCACGTCGTAATAACGCTTGGGAAAGCGCTGGTGGAACTCCACCATGCCCGAGCCTTCGCGCATCGCGGGCGTGATGCCGATCAGGCGCTGGTCTTGCTCGGCCATGTCGCACAGCCACTGGCCAAAGATCTGCGTGAAGGTGGGCTTGGGCGGCGTCTGCGGCTTGACGATGCCCACGGAGGGGTCGAACTTGGACGGGCCGTGGTAGGCCACGGGGTCGGCCTCGGCCAGTTTGTAGCCCTGCCCTTTCTTGGTGACCACGTGCAGGAACTGCGGGCCTTGCAAATGGCGCAGGTTTTCCAGCGTCGGGATCAGCGAATCCAGGTCGTGGCCATCAATGGGGCCGATGTAGTTGAAGCCGAATTTCTCAAACAGCGTGGCCGGCACGACCATGCCCTTGGCCTGTTGCTCAAAGCGCCGCGCCAGCTCCAACAGCGGCGGCACGGGCTTGAGCACCGTCTTGCCCACGCTCTTGGCCGCGGCGTAGAACTGCCCGCTCATGAGCTGGGCCAGGTAGCGGTTGAGCGCCCCCACCGGCGGGCTGATGCTCATGTCGTTGTCGTTGAGCACCACCAGCAGGCGTCCGCCCTCGGCCACGCCGGCGTTGTTCAGCGCCTCGAAGGCCATGCCGGCGGTCATGGCGCCGTCGCCGATCACGGCCACGGCCCAACGCTCCTCCCCTTTGAGGGCGGCGGCCTGCGCCATGCCCAGCGCCGCCGAGATGCTGGTGCTCGAATGCGCCGTGCCGAAGGTGTCGTACTCGCTTTCGCTGCGCACCGGAAAGCCCGACAGGCCGCCGAGCTGGCGCAGCGTGGCCATGCGCTCGCGCCGACCAGTGAGGATCTTGTGCGGATAGGTCTGGTGGCCCACGTCCCAGACCAAGCGGTCCTCGGGCGTGTTGAACACGTAGTGCAGCGCAATCGTCAGCTCCACCGTGCCCAGGTTGGAGCTGAGGTGGCCGCCGGTCTTGGAGACGCTTTCGAGCACGAAGGCGCGCAGCTGCCCGGCCAGCGCCTTGAGCTGCTCGCGCGGCAGGCGGCGCAGCGCAGCCGGGCTGTCGATGCCTTGCAGCAGCGCATAGGGCTCGCCGGCGCGGCCTGGCTCTGGGGCGGTGGAGGGGCTTGCGGGACTGCCGGTATCGCTCATGGTGTCTTGCTGTTGTTGTACTTGCGTTGCTGGGCTGCGCTCAGGGCGGCGGGGGAATCACTCATTGGTCCATCGGGGCAGCACGAGCTCAGTGGCTGCGCTGCACCACCCAGGCCGCCAGCGCACGCAGCGCAGCCACATCGGGCAGGCCGGCCTCATCGAGCGCGGCCTCGGCCTGCGCGTGCAATTGTCGCGCCAGCGCCTGCGCGGCCTGCACGCCCAGCAACGACACGTAAGTGGGTTTGTTGTCAGCCGCGTCCTTGCCAGCGGTCTTGCCCAGCACGCTGGAGTCGGCCGTCGCATCGAGCACGTCGTCCACCACCTGGAAGGCCAGGCCCAGTGCCTGGCCATAGCGCCCCAGCGCCTGCAGGGCCTGCGCTGGGGCTTGGGGCACGCAGTGCGCCCCCATCAGCACGCTGGCTTGCAGCAGCGCGCCGGTCTTGAGCTCGTGCATGTGCTGCAATTGCTGCTGATCCATGGGCTTGCCCACGTGCGCCAGGTCGATGGCCTGGCCACCGGCCATGCCAGCCGGGCCAGCCGCGCGCGCCAGCAGCGCGCACAGGCGCGCCTGCACCGCTGGCGCAATGGCCGCGCCGTGCGGCGTGGCCACGGCATCGCCCGCCTGCGGGGTGAGCAGCTCGAAGGCCAGGGCCTGCATGGCATCGCCGGCCAGCAGGGCCGTGGCCTGGCCAAACTGCACGTGCACCGTGGGCTTGCCACGGCGCAGCACGTCGTTGTCCATGCAAGGCATGTCGTCATGCACCAGCGAATAGGCGTGGATCAGCTCGATGGCGCAGGCGCTGCGCAGCGCAGCGTCCTGCCAGGCGGGCTGCTCATCGGCCCGGCCAGCGGCCACGGCCTGTTGCGCGGCCAACACCAGCAAAGCGCGCAGGCGCTTGCCACCGCCCAGCACGGCATAGCGCATGGCCTGGCTCAAATCCGTGGGCGCGGCCAGCGGCACGAAATAGTCCAGGGCCTGCTCCACCCATTGCGCATGCTGGGCCAGCCAGCCAGGAAAATCCTGCTGGGCGCTGACGGCGCGGCCCGGCGCAGCGGCCAGGCGGGCATGGGGCGTGGGGGCGGATGGGGTCAAGGCAATGGATCTCCGGAAAAACGCTTGCGCCAAGGCGGCGAGGCGGGCTCAGTCTTCTTGCTCGCCCAGCGGCCGCAGCAACTGCCCATCCAGGATCTGCACCTGCGCCTGCACCTGCTGCAGACGCTGGCTGCAAAAAGCCAGCAGCTGCGCGCCGCGCTGGTAGCCTGCCAGCAACTGCTCCAGCGGCAGAGCCCCGGACTCGATCTGGGCCAGCAAATGCTCCAGCTCTTGCATGGCCGCCTCGTAGCTGGCGGGCTCATTTTTCTTGGACTTGGCAGCGTTCATGGCACGAGAGAAGAAAACGCAAGGCGGGCCTTGGGCAACGCGCGCCGCCACGGCTGGCCAGCAGCGCCCGGCGGCCATCGGCGCTGGCGCGGCAGGCCGCGCGAATGAAAACGGCGGATTTTAAGGCAACGCTGAATAAGTCTCTCGCGCACAGCGTATCCCTGCCTGGGGCGCTCTGCCGCGCAAGCAAAGCCTCGCAATCGCTTGCAATCGCTCAAGCCATTGCTGCGGTTTGCGCCTTGCATCCCATCCCCACACAGGCTTGCGCCACACACTCATTCAGTGTCGCCTTAGCGTGTTATGGCAATTCACGTAGGCCCAGCTCAAGCATTCGGCGCGCATTCCCCTGCCTGGGGGGCGCTGATAGAATCGCCCCTCGTTGACTAGGCCGGGCGGTGCATTGCATTGACCGGCTTGTTTTTTCGTCGCGCGCCTTCAATGAAGTTCTCCTCATTCGCTTGCTGGGGCGCGCCGCTCGAAATGACCAAAGCCCATGCCAGCCGGAGCCGTGTCAGGCCCTGCGGCGCGCGGCACCAGCGGCCCGGCCCAGACGCACCGGGCCTGTTCGAGTCGTCCATGGAATCAGGATGCGATGTCTGATTTGAGTCTCCCCCTGCAGCAGGCCAAAAGCCAGTTGCCCGTCTCCAGCTATTTCGACCAGGCGCTGCTGCAGCGTGAGTTGCAAACCCTGTTCGCCACCGGGCCGCGCTACATGGGCCACCAATTGGCCGTGCCCGAGCCCGGCGATTACTTTGCCTTGCCGCAAGAGCAGCAAGGCCGTGCGCTGGTGCGCCAGCGCGATGGCTCCGTGGCGCTGATCTCCAACGTCTGCCGCCACCGCCAGGCCGTGATGCTGCAAGGCCGCGGCAACCTGCAAGACAACGCCAAGGGCAGCGCAGCGGGCAACATCGTCTGCCCGCTGCACCGCTGGACCTACAGCGAAAACGGCACGCTGCTGGGCGCGCCGCACTTCCCGCAGGACCCGTGTCTGAACCTCAACCAGTACCGGCTGCGCCAGTGGAACGGCCTGCTGTTCGAGGACAACGGCCGCGACATCGCCGCCGATCTGGCCCGGCTGGGCCCGCGCCATGCGCTGAGCTTCGAAGGCTTTGCGCTCGATCACGTGGAAATGCACGAGTGCAACTACAACTGGAAGACCTTCATCGAGGTCTATCTGGAGGACTACCACGTCGGCCCCTTCCACCCCGGGCTGGGCAACTTCGTCACCTGCGACGACCTGCGCTGGGAGTTCGGGCAGGAATACTCCGTGCAGACCGTGGGCGTGGCCAATGCGCTCAAGCAATCGGGCAGCGCCGTCTACCAGCGCTGGCACGAGGTGCTGCTGCGCTACAACGAAGGCCGCCTGCCCGAGCACGGCGCCATCTGGCTGACCTACTACCCGCACATCATGATCGAGTGGTACCCGCACGTGCTGACGGTCTCCACGCTGCACCCCATCAGCGTGGACAAGACCATGAACGTGGTGGAGTTCTACTACCCGGAGGAAATCGTCGCCTTCGAGCGCGAGTTCGTCGAGGCGCAGCGCGCGGCCTACATGGAAACGGCCATCGAGGACGACGAAATCGGCGAGCGCATGGACGCTGGCCGCAAGGCCTTGTTCGCGCGCGGCGACAACGAAGTCGGCCCTTACCAAAGCCCGATGGAAGACGGCATGCAGCACTTCCACGAGTGGTACCGCCGCGCCATGGCCTTCGAGGACGCGGCAGGCTAAAGCCCCACGTCAAAAACAAAGCCCGTGCAGCTCACTTTGCTGGCACGGGCTTTGTTTTTGCGCAGGCGCTGGCTCAGCGGTCTCAGCGGTGCTTGAGCCAATGCACGTAGGCATCGCCCAGCCACTGCACCAGCGTCACCAGCACGATCAGGATGGTGATGACGATCAGGCTGACCTGGTTGTCAAAACGCTGGTAGCCGTAGCGAATCGCCAGATCGCCCAGCCCGCCCGCGCCCACGGCGCCGGCCATGGCGGTGTAGCTGATCAACGCCACCAGCGTGACGGTGAAGCCGCCGATGATGCCGGGCAAGGCCTCGGGCAGATAGACGTGGCGCACGATGTGCCATTTGCGGCAGCCCATGGCCTGGGCCGCCTCGACCAGGCCGCGGTCCACCTCGCGCAGGCTGACCTCGGCGATGCGGGCAAAGAACGGCGTGGCGCTGATGGACAGCGGCACGATGGCGGCCCAGACGCCGATGGAGGTGCCCACCAGATAGCGCGTGACCGGCAGCAGCGCCACCAGCAGCACGATGAAGGGCACGGCGCGAAAGCCGTTGACCACTGCGCCGAACACGCGGTGCACGCCCGGCGAGGCCAGCAGCCCGCCCGGCGCGGTGAGAATCAGCAGCAAGGCCATGGGGATGCCGCCCAGCAGCACGATGGCGCCTGAGACGGACACCATCAGCAGCGTATCGAGCAGGGCCTGCCAGTAGGTGGCCAGCGGAATGCTGAGTTCAAACATGGGGCGCTCCTGATGCTTCTGAAAATGCGGCCAGGCCGGCCTCCTCGACATAGCCCAGTAGCTGGGCCTGGTGGGCGATGGCCTGCTCGCCCTGGCACAGGGCCTGCAAATCGGGCAAGGGGGCGCTGCCGCCCACGGCCAGCAGCAGGCGACCGTAGGCATGGCCCTGGATGCGATCCACCCCGCCGTGCAGCAGGCGCACCGGCCCTGGCAGCGCCTGGGCAATGCGCAGCAAGTCGGGCTCCAGAGCGCCCGCGCCGGTGTAGCCCAGCTGCAGCACGCGCGCATGGCCCGTGGCATCGGCCGGGGCCTGGGGCTGTAGCCGCTCGCGCAGCTCGTCGGGCAACTGCTGCTGCAGCGGCGCCAGCAGCGCCTGCGTGGCCGGGTGCTGCGGCGCGCCAAACACTTGCCAGACCGGGCCCAGCTCGGCGATGCGGCCTTGCTCCAGCACCAGCACGTGGTCGGCGATCTCGCGGATCACGCTCATCTCGTGCGTGATGAGGATGACGGTGATGCCCAGGCGGCGATTGATGTCGCGCAGCAACTGCAAAATGGCCTGCGTGGTCTCCGGATCCAGCGCCGAGGTGGCCTCGTCGCACAGCAGGATCGGCGGGTTGTGCACCAGCGCCCGGGCGATGCCCACGCGCTGCTTTTGCCCGCCCGAGAGCTGGCGCGGGTACATGGCTTTCTTGTCGGCCAGGCCCACCAGCTCCAGCAGCTCCTGCACGCGCGCATGGGTCTGCGCCGCGCCGCAGCCGGCCACCTGCATGGGCAGCGCCACGTTGTCCCACACGGTTTTAAAGGCCAGCAGGTTGAAGTGCTGGAAGATCATGCCGATGCGCCGCCGCTGGCGCACCAGCTCGCGCTGCGACAGGCGGCCGATGTCCACACCCTCGACCAGCACGCGGCCCTCGGTGGGCTCTTCGAGCCGGTTGATGGTGCGCAACAGGCTGGACTTGCCCGCACCGCTGCGGCCAATGATGCCGAACACGCTGCCGCGTGCGATGGCCAGGTCGATGCCCGCCAGCGCCTGCAAGGGCCCGGCCGAAGATTGATAGGTCTTGCCCACGCCCTCGAACACCACGGCCGCATCGGCAGGGCCCGGGGGCCGCTGCGGCTGCGGCTGCGGCGGCACGTTCTCATGCGTCATTTCTTGCTCTCATTCATTGGGGAAGGTCTGCACGAATCGCAGCGCCAGCGCAGCTGCGTGTGCATCTGCGGATTCTGGCCGCCTGCGCGCTCGCCACGCCATGCCAGCATCGGGGCCGCCAGGCACGGCGCAGGTTCAGGCCAACTCCTCGACGCCGCGGTTGGCCAGCGCATCGGCGCGCTCGTTGCCGGCAATGCCTGCATGGCCTTTGACCCAGCGCCAGTCGATCTGGTGGCCGCGCTCATGCACCAGCGCATCGAGCTGGCGCCACAGCTCGGCATTCTTCACCGGCTGCTTGCTGGCCGTCTGCCAGCCCTTGGCCTTCCAGCCGTGGATCCATTCGGTAATGCCCTTGCGCACGTACTCGCTGTCAAGATACAGCGTGATGCGGCAGGGGCGCTTGAGCAGCGCCAGGGCCTCGATCACGGCGCGCAACTCCATGCGGTTGTTGGTGGTGCTGCGCTCGCCGCCCCAGATTTCCTTGCTGTGGCCCTGCGACTGCAGCAGCGCCCCCCAACCGCCCGCGCCGGGGTTGCCTTTGCAGGCGCCATCGGTGTAGATCGTGACCTCGTTCAGGGCTGGGGGCATAGCAGGGAGAAAAAACTCTGCGCCGCCTTGCCAAGCACAGCAGGTCGCGGCGCAAAAGTGCGCATTCTATGCGGCAGAGCGCCCTGGGCCGAGCAGGCGCTGGCCTGCGCCAGGTTTTGCCGCGCCGGGAGACAGAATTGCGAATGAGCGTCAAAACCACTTGCAGCTCATGTATGGTGACGGCCTGATCGCCACGTGCCCGCCGACCTGGCCGGCAGCCCATCCACCCCAGCGCGCGTGATGCACTTTGCGCCCCCCCGCGCTGGCCCCTTTGAGGAGTTTTTGTGAGCCCCCATCGCCCCCTGAAACCGCTGACGCGCCCCGGCCTGCTGCGGCGCGCGCTGTGCGCCGCCCTGCCCGCCCTGCTGGCCATGCCGGCGCTGGCCCAGACCCAGCCGGCCGCGCCATTTCCCAACCGCACGCTGACGCTGATCGTCAACGGCGGCGCCGGCAGCCTGCCCGATTTGTTCGCGCGCCCGCTGGCCGAGAAGCTGCACGCCGCGCTGGGCCAGCCCGTGGTGGTGGACAACCGCCCCGGCGCAGGCGGCATGGTGGCCATGAAGCAGCTCAAGGAGAGCGAGCCCAGCGGCCACACGCTGGCCATCATCACCAACGCCCATGCGGTCTGGAGCCCCTACGTCTTTCCCAAGCTGAGCTATGAGCCGGCGCGCGATCTGCTGCCCGTCAGCCCCATTGCCGTGCTGCCCATGGCGCTGGTGGCCCACCCCGGCCTGGGTGCGGCCAGCGTGGCCGAGCTGGTCGAGCAGGCCAAGGCCCAGCCCGGCGTGCTGAACTACGCCAGCTCGGGCAATGGCAGCCCGCCGCACGTGCTGTTCGAGTTCTGGCGCCGCCAGGCGGGCATTGAGCTGCAGCACATTCCGTTCAAGACTGGCCCGGACGCGCTGACGGCCACGCTGGCGGGCGATACCCAGCTGTACTTTGCCGGCACGGCGCTGGTCGAGCCCATGGTGCGCCAGCAGCGCCTGAAGGTGCTGGCCGTCAGCCCCCAGGTGGACAGCCCCGGCTTTACCGGCGCGCCCACGCTGGAGCAGGCCGGCTACCCCGGCTTTGAAAGCGCCGTCTGGCTGGGCGTGGCCGCGCCGGCGGGCACGCCGCAGCCGGTGGTCGAGCAGCTCAACCAGGCCATCGGCCAGGCCCTGCGCGACCCGGGCTTTGTCGACACCATGCGCCGCAACGGCTCCATCCCGCTGCACGAAAGCGCCGCCGCATTCGCGCAGCGCATTGCGCAGGAGCGCAGCCACTGGGGCCCGCAGTTGCAAAAGCTGGGCATCCTACCCGATTGACATGGGGTGCCGCTTGCGGATGCGCGCGGCAGCTGGGGCCACCCTTCACGCCACCCTTCAAGCCCCCCTCAAGCAGCCGCTGGCGCCAGCCAGCGCTCGGCCAACCGCGCCAGGTAGCTGGCCCCCAGCGGCAAGATGGCGTCGTTGAAGTCGTAGCTCGGGTTGTGCACCAGGCAGGGGCCGTCGCCGTGGCCATCGAGGCGGTGGCTGCCATCGCCATTGCCAATGAAGGCGTAGCAGCCTGGGATTTTCTGCAGCATGAAGGCAAAGTCCTCAGCGGCCATGATGGGCGCTTGGCGCAGCACGCGCTGCGGCCCGACCAACTCCTGCAGCACGGCCTGCGCGAACGCCGTCTGCGCCTCGTGGTTGACGGTTGCCGGGTAGATGCGGTTGAACTCCAGCAGCCCGCTGGCGCCATGGGCGCGGGCCGTGAACTCCACCAGCTCGCGCATGCGCTGCTCGATCACGTCCAGCACCGGCTCGGTGTAGGCGCGCACCGTGCCGCCCATGCGGCATTGCTCAGGGATGACATTGAAGGTATCGCCGGCTTGCAGCGTCGTCACCGACACCACGGCCGACTCCAGCGGCGGCTTGCTGCGGCTGACGATGCCCTGCAGGGCACCGATCAACTGCCCGGCCACGACGATCGGATCGACCGCCAGATGCGGCATGGCCGCATGCCCGCCCTTGCCCTGCAGCGTGATCTTGAACTCGCTGTTGGAGGCCAGCACCGGCCCGCTGGACAGCGCGAACGCGCCCGCCGCAATGCCCGGCATGTTGTGCATGCCAAACACCGCCTCCAGCGGATAGCTCTGCAGCAGCCCCTCGCGCAGCATCACGTCAGCGCCGCCGCCGAACTCCTCGGCCGGCTGGAAAATCAGCGCCACCGTGCCGGCGAAATCGCGCGTCTGCGCCAGGTACTGCGCCGCGCCCAGCAGCATGGCCGTGTGCCCGTCGTGGCCGCAGGCGTGCATGCGCCCGGGCGTGCGGCTGGCGTGGGCAAAGCGGTTGCGCTCATCCATCGGCAGCGCATCCATGTCCGCGCGCAGCCCCAGCATGCGCGGCTGCGGCGCGGCATGCCGGCCCTCGATCAGCCCCACCACCCCGGTGCGCGCCAGACCCGTGTGCACCTCGATGCCCCAGCTGCGCAGCTTGTCGGCCACCAAAGCGGCGGTGCGGAACTCTTCAAAGGCCAGCTCCGGGTGGGCATGCAGATCGCGGCGGATGGCCGTCAGCTCGTCATGGCGCGCGGCAATGGCAGCAATGGGGGACATGGGCTCTCCTGGGGCAATCGCAAAGCCGGGCATTGTAGGAGCCTGCGCCAGCGCAGGCGAAAAGCGCCGGCGGCCCCAAGCGCAGCGCCCCCGGCTTGCGCGACAATCGCGCCCGTCGCCACGTCCATGCCCAAGCCCGCCGCCATGCCCATCGCCACCCACATCCTGCCCTTTGCCGCCGTGCACGGCATGCAGGCCTTTTTCGCAGCCAGCGGCGCGCGCCTGCCACTGCCGGCGCTGCAGGCCCTGCTGGGCCGGGTGGCTGCGCCGCAGTGGCTGGAGCTGCCAAGCGACAGCCCGCTCATGCCCCATGAGCTGGCGCTGCTGCAAGCGGCCTGGCCCGATACGGCCGCAGCCGCAGCCGCTGCCGCCACGGCGGCAGCCGACGCGCCCGGCGCCGCCCAGGGCCTGCCCGCGCTGGCGGCGCTGCGCGCCTTGCAGCATGGCCTGGCCGTGCAGCCCGGCCAGGGCTGGGCGCTGGTCACCCCCTGCCATTTGCAAATCCGCACCGATGCCATCGTGCTGCACGACCCGGCCCAGCTGGCGCTGAGCGCGGCGCACAACGCCGCACTGCTGGCGGCGCTGCGCGCGCTGTGGGGCGAGGGCGGACCGGGCCAGGCCGAGGATGGCCTGCAACTGTGGCCGCTGCCCGATGGCCAATGGCTGGCGCAAGCGCCCTGGCTGGCCGCGCTGGCCATGCCCTCGCTGGAGCGCGCCATCGGCCAGGACGTGCGCCACTGGCTGCCCGGCCTGGGCGGCGCGCACGGCGCGGCCAGCACCTTGCAGCGCCTGCAGACCGAGGCGCAAATGCTGCTCTACACCCACCCGGTCAACGACGAGCGCGCCGCGCAAGGCCTGGCCCCCGTCAATGCGCTGTGGTTCTCCGGCACGGGCGTGGTGCCACCACAGGCCGGCGCCGCCCAGCCGCGCCTGGCGCACATCCAGTTGCACACGGCGCTGCGCGACGCCGCGCTGGCGGGCGACTTCCACGCCTGGGCCGCGCAATGGCAGGCGCTGGACGCCAGCTTGCTGCAACAGTTGCTGGCCACGCCGCCCGGCGCTGACGGCCCAGCCTGGCAACTGCTGTTGGCGGGCGAGCAGCGCGCCGCCTGGCTCAGGCCCCAGCCGCAGCACTGGGGGCAGCGCCTGCGCCTGGCCCTAGGCCTGGGCCCGCGCGATGCCGCCATGCAACTGCTGCAACGGCTGTAGCCGCCCCCAGGCCCCAGGCACAAAACAACACCCCAACCGAGCGAGCCCGCCTTGAAATACCGCCAGCGCCCCACCGCCCCGCACGCCCAGCAGGCCCTGCAGCAAGCCGGCATCGCGCCGCTGCTGGCCCAGCTCTACGCCGCGCGCGGCATTGCCGATGCCCGTGAGCTGGACACCCGGCTGCAAGCCCTGCTGCCGCCGGCCACGCTCAAGGGCGCGGCCGCCGCCGCAGCCCTGCTGGCCCAGGCCATCGCCCAGCGCCAGCGCATCGGCATCGTGGCCGACTACGACTGCGACGGCGCCACCGCCTGCGCCGTGGCGCTGCGCGGGCTGCGCATGCTCGGCGCGCAAGAGCTGCACTACCTGGTGCCCAACCGCATCGAGGACGGCTACGGCCTCACCCCCCGGCTGGCCGAGCGCATGCACGCCAGCGGCACGCAGCTGCTGGTGACGGTGGACAACGGCATCGCCAGCATCGACGGCGTGGCCCGCGCGCGCGCCCTGGGCATGCAGGTGCTGATCACCGACCACCACCTGCCCGGCCCGGCCCTGCCGCAAGCCGACGCGCTGGTCAACCCCAACCAGCCCGGCTGCGCCTTCCCCAGCAAACACCTCGCTGGCGTGGGCGTGATGTTCTACACCCTGCTGGCGCTGCGCAGCCTGCTGCGCGAGCGCGGCCAGTTCACGGCCCACAACCAGCCAAGGCTCGACAGCCTGCTGCCGCTGGTGGCGCTGGGCACCGTGGCCGACGTCGTGCCGCTGGACGCCAACAACCGCCTGCTGGCCAGCCAGGGGCTGGCGCGCATCCGCGCCGGGCACATGCCCGCCGGCATGGCCGCGCTGTTCGAGCTCAGCCGCCGCAACCCGGCGCGCGCCCACGCCAGCGACCTGGGCTTTGCGCTGGCGCCGCGCCTGAACGCCGCCGGCCGCCTGACGGACATGACCATCGGCATCGAATGCCTGCTCACCGACGACGCCCAGCGCGCCGCCGAGCTGGCGCAAATGCTCGACGACATCAACCGCCTGCGCCGCGACCTGGAAGCGGACATGAAGCAAGTGGCCATCGGCAGCGTGCTGCAAAACCTGGCCCGCACGCCGCGCCTGCCGGCGGCCATCACCGTCAGCGACGGCGGCTTTCACGAAGGCGTGGTCGGCATCGTCGCCGCGCGCGTCAAGGAGCAATTTCACCGCCCCACCTTCGTCTTCGCCCCCAGCGCCGCCGAAGACGGCGCCGGCCTGCTCAAAGGCTCGGGCCGCTCCATCGCCGGCTTTCACCTGCGCGACGCGCTGGATTTGCTGGCCAAGCGCCACCCCGGCGTGCTGGAAAAATTCGGCGGCCACGCCATGGCCGCCGGCTGCACGCTGCGCAGCCAGGCCCTGCCCATCTTCCAGGACGCGCTGCAGCGCATCGCCGAAGAATGGCTCGACGATGCCGCCCTGCACGGCCAGAGCTGGTGCGACGGCCCGCTGCCGGCGCAGTACCGCAGCATCGAAACCGCCGAGCTGCTGCAAACCCAAGTCTGGGGCCAGGGCTTTGCCGCGCCGCTGTTCATGGAGCCGCTGCACGTGCTGGAGCAGCGCGTAGTCGCCAGCCGCCACATGGCGCTGAAAGTGCTGCACCACGGCCAAGTCGTCGAAGGCATCTGGTTCGGCCGCACCGAGCGCCTGCCCGAACAGGCCGAGCTGGCCTACCGGCTGGAAACCGACGAATGGATGGGCCGCAAGCGCCTGCGCTTTCTGGTCGAGGCCATGGCCGATTGAGC
>JAUMYI010000053.1 GCA_030528705.1 Comamonadaceae bacterium
GGCGTGGTGGCCAAGATCATTGCCTAACTCTCAGGTGAGAAGGAAGTCACACCGTGAGCAAGCAAAAGATCCGTATCCGCCTCAAGGCCTTCGATTACAAGCTGATCGACCAGTCGGCTGCCGAAATCGTCGATACCGCCAAGCGCACCGGCGCCATCGTCAAAGGGCCCGTGCCCCTGCCCACGCGCTTTAAGCGCTTTGACATCCTGCGTTCGCCGCACGTCAACAAAGCCAGCCGCGACCAGCTGGAAATCCGCACGCACCAGCGCCTGATGGACATCGTCGACCCGACCGACAAGACCGTCGATGCGCTGATGAAGCTGGACCTGCCCGCCGGCGTGGACGTGGAGATCAAGCTGCAGTAAGAGCTGTTCACGATCTCTGCACGTCATCAAAAGGCCTGTGCCGTCAATGCGGCACAGGCCTTTTTCATGGCGCGATCGGTGCAGCGGCATGCTGGGGGCGGCTGGTCGGGCCGCCGGGCTTGCTGTTTACTGTTTCGCTGGCTATAATCTGCGGCTTCGCCTGCTTGGCGCCATTTTTTTCGTGGTCTGCCTGGGGCGAAGATTTTTTCAACAACCTTCTCTCACGCTGGCGTCATGACTGGATGTGATGGCTGGCAAACGCTGCCGCCAATTGCAGTGGCTGCGGTGAGAGTTCTGGAGCAAAACAATGAGTCTGAGTAACTCCCTGGGGTTGCTGGGCCGCAAGGTGGGCATGATGCGCCTTTTCACCGATGACGGGGAGTCCATCCCCGTGACGGTGGTGGACGTGTCGGGCAACCGAGTGACCCAGGTCAAGACCCAAGAGAACGACGGGTACACCGCTTTGCAGCTGACCTTCGGGTCGCGCAAGGCCTCGCGTGTCACCAAGCCCGAGGCTGGGCATCTGGCCAAGGCAGGCGTCGAGGCCGGTGAGATCGTGCGCGAATTCCGCGTGACCGAAGAAACCGCTGGTCAGTACGCCGCTGGTGCCAGTGTGCCGGTTGCCAACCTGTTTGCCGCAGGCCAGAAAGTGGACGTGCAGGGTACCTCCATCGGTAAGGGCTACGCCGGCACCATCAAGCGCCACAACTTTGGTTCGCAGCGCGCTTCGCACGGTAACAGCCGCTCGCACAATGTGCCCGGCTCGATCGGCATGGCGCAGGATCCTGGTCGCATCTTCCCTGGCAAGCGCATGACTGGCCACATGGGCGATGAGACGGTGACCACGCAGAATCTGGACATCGTGCGCGTCGACGAGGCGCGCCAGCTGCTGCTCATCAAGGGTGCTATTCCCGGTGCCAAGGGTGGTTTCGTGACGGTTCGTCCTGCTGTGAAGGGAGCGAAGTGATGCAAGTAGAGCTCCTCAACGATCAAGGCCAGGCCTCGACCTGCGATGTGCCCGAGGCGCTGTTCGGCCGTGACTACAACGAAGCGCTGATCCACCAGATTGTCGTGGCCTATCAGGCCAATGCCCGCCAGGGCACGCGTGCGCAGAAGGACCGCCAGCAGGTGCGTCACTCGACCAAGAAGCCGTTCCGCCAGAAAGGCACCGGCAATGCGCGCGCTGGTATGACGTCTTCGCCGCTGTGGCGTGGGGGCGGTCGCGTGTTCCCCAATCTGCCCGAAGAGAACTTCTCGCACAAAGTCAACAAGAAGCAGTACCGCGCCGGCATCGCCTCGATCTTCTCGAAGCTGGTGGCCGATGGCCGTCTGGCCGTTGTCGAGGACATCAAGCTCGACAGCCCCAAGACCAAGGCGTTCGCTTCCAAACTCAAGAACATGAAGGTCGATTCCGCGCTGCTGATCGCCGATGAGGTTGATGAGAACCTCTATCTGGCTTCGCGCAACCTGGCCAACGTGTATGTCATCGAGCCCCGTTACGTCGATCCTCTCTCGCTGGTGCACTTCAAGAAAGTGCTGGTGACCAAGGGTGCGGTTGACAAGCTCAAGGAGATGTTCGCATGAGCCGCATCAATCCGACCCCCAAAGAGCGCCAGTTCAGCGAAGGTCGCCTGTACCAGGTGCTGGTTGCTCCCATCGTTTCGGAGAAGGCCACGTTCGCGGCCGAAAGCTCCAATGCCGTGACCTTCAAGGTCCTGCGTGATGCCACTAAGGCCGAGATCAAGGCAGCCGTCGAGCTGTTGTTCAAGGTCGAGGTCGAGGGCGTCTCCGTCGTCAACGTCAAAGGCAAGACCAAGCGCTTCGGGCGCACCATGGGCCGCCGCGATCACGTGCGCAAGGCCTATGTGCGCCTCAAGGAAGGTCAAGCGCTGAACCTGTCCGGGGAGGCTGCGTAAACCATGGCTATCATCAAACTCAAACCCCAGACGCCCGGCCAGCGCGGTGCGGTGAAGATCTCTCGCGCCCACCTGCACAAGGGCAAGGGCTACGCCCCGCTGCTGGAGTCGCAGCACCAGAAGTCCGGCCGCAACAACAACGGCCACATCACTACGCGCCACAAGGGCGGCGGCCACAAGCACCACTATCGCGTGGTGGATTTCCGCCGCAACGACAAGGACGGCATCCCGGCCAAGATCGAGCGCATCGAGTACGACCCGAACCGCTCGGCTCATTTGGCGCTGGTGCTGTACGCCGATGGCGAGCGCCGCTACATCATTGCGCCGCGCGGCCTGGAGGTGGGCGCCAGCATCGTCTCTGGCTCCGAAGCGCCGATCAAGGCCGGCAACACGCTGCCGATCCGCAACATCCCGGTGGGTTCGACCATTCACTGCATCGAACTGCAGCCTGGCGCTGGCGCGCAAATCGCCCGCTCGGCCGGCACTTCGGCCACGCTGTTGGCCCGTGAAGGCGTCTATGCCCAGGTGCGCTTGCGTTCTGGCGAAGTGCGCAAGGTGCACATCGAGTGCCGCGCCACGATCGGCGAAGTGGCCAACGAAGAGCACAGCCTGCGCCGTTTTGGCAAGGCCGGCGTCAAGCGCTGGATGGGCATTCGCCCGACCGTGCGCGGTGTGGTGATGAACCCGATCGACCACCCGCACGGTGGTGGTGAAGGTCGCACGGGCGAAGGCCGTCATCCTGTGGATCCATGGGGCAATCTGACCAAGGGCTACAGGACCCGTAATAACAAGCGGACACAGACTTTCATTGTGTCGCGTCGTAAGAAATAAGGGTAGGGCGCCATGACACGTTCACTCAAAAAAGGTCCTTTCGTGGATCACCACCTGCTGGCCAAGGTCGAGAAGGCCGTTGCCGGCAAGGACAAGCGACCGGTCAAGACCTGGTCGCGCCGCTCCATGGTGCTGCCTGAGTTCATCGGTCTGACGATCGCTGTGCACAACGGCAAGCAGCATGTGCCTGTCTACGTTACCGATCAGATGGTTGGCCACAAGCTGGGCGAGTTCGCGCTCACCCGCACCTTCAAGGGCCACCCCGCTGACAAGAAAGCCAAGAAGTAAGGAGTTCAACCATGTCTGAAACACGTGCTGTACTCCGTGGCGTGCGCCTGTCTGCCGACAAGGGCCGCCTCGTGGCCGACTTGATCCGTGGCAAGAAGGTCGAGCAGGCTCTGAACATCCTGCAGTTCTCGCCGAAGAAGGCCGCCGGCATCATCAAGAAAGTGCTGGAGTCGGCCATCGCCAACGCCGAGCACAACGACGGAGCCGACATCGACGAGCTGCGCGTCAAGACCATCTACGTCGAGCAGGGCATGACCCTCAAGCGCTTCACTGCACGCGCCAAGGGCCGTGGCAACCGCATCAGCAAACCCACCTGCCACGTCTACGTGACGGTGGGCTACTAAGCCAGAGGACGACTATGGGACAGAAAATCAACCCAACCGGTTTCCGCCTGGCGGTAAGCCGTGACTGGTCCAGCCGTTGGTACGCCAACAACCGTGACTTTGCCGGCATGCTGGCCGAAGACATCGAGGTACGCGACTACCTCAAGAAGAAGCTCAAGAACGCGCAGGTCTCGCGCGTGTTGATCGAGCGCCCGGCCAAGAACGCTCGCATCACCATCTACTCGGCCCGTCCGGGTGTGGTGATCGGCAAGAAGGGCGAGGACATCGAGAACCTGAAGAAGGAACTCACCCGCATGCTGGGCGTGCCGGTGGCCGTGAACATCGAGGAGGTGCGCAAGCCCGAAATCGATGCCCAGTTGATCGCCGACAGCATCACCCAGCAGCTGGAAAAGCGCATCATGTTCCGCCGCGCCATGAAGCGCGCCATGCAGAACGCCATGCGCCTGGGCGCTCAGGGCATCAAGATCATGTCTTCGGGCCGTCTGAATGGCATCGAAATCGCCCGCACCGAGTGGTACCGCGAAGGCCGCGTGCCGCTGCACACGCTGCGCGCCGACATCGACTATGCGACCTCGGAAGCCTCCACGACCTACGGCATCATCGGTGTCAAGGTCTGGGTCTACAAGGGCGATACGCTGGGCCGCAACGACCTGCCCGCCGCGCCCGAGCCCCGCGCCGACGAGGAGCGTCGCCCGCGTGGCCGCCGTCCGGCCGGTGGCCGTGGCGGTCGTCGTGGTGCCGGCGGCAATGCCGCGCCGGTCGATGGTAGTGACAAACCCGCAGAGGCACTCGGTGCCAATGCATCTGCCGCCGTTAAGCGCGCTGCCCAAAGCGCGCCCGCCACAGCTGCGGACGGTAAAGGAGAATAAGCATGCTGCAACCTGCTCGCCGCAAATACCGCAAAGAGCAAAAGGGCCGCAACACCGGGATCGCAACCCGTGGCAACACGGTGGCGTTCGGTGAGTTTGGCCTGAAGTCCACCGATCGCGGCCGCCTGACGGCGCGCCAGATCGAATCGGCGCGTCGCGCCATCACCCGCCACGTCAAGCGCGGCGGCCGCATCTGGATCCGCGTGTTCCCGGACAAGCCCATCTCCACCAAGCCCGCCGAAGTGCGTATGGGCAACGGCAAGGGCAACCCGGACTACTACGTGGCCGAGATCCAGCCGGGCAAGGTGATCTACGAGATCACCGGTGTGCCCGAGGAGCTGGCGCGTGAGGCCTTCCGTCTGGCTGCGGCCAAGCTGCCGCTGCGCACGACCTTCGTGACCCGCCAACTGGGCGCTTGATTCAGGAGATACCCACATGGCTAAGAAATCGACTGAAAAGCAAAGCAAGGCCCAGGCACTGCGCGAGAAGGACGTCGCCGGCCTGAAAGAGGAAGTCAAATCGCTGCAAAAGGCCCACTTCGGCCTGCGCATGCAGGTGGCAACCCAGCAGCTGAACAACACTTCGGCGCTGCGCACCACCCGCCGCGACATTGCCCGCGCCAAGACCATCCTGAACCAGAAGCAAGCCCAGGCCAAAGCCAGCTAAGGAGCCGATATGACGGAAGAAAAGAAATCCCTCAAGCGCACCTTGGTTGGCAAGGTGGTCAGCGACAAGCGCGCCAAGACCGTGACCGTGCTGGTGGAGCGCCGCGTCAAGCACCCGATCTACGGCAAGATCGTGATCCGTTCGAGCAAGTACCACGCCCACGACGAAGCGGGCGAGTACAAGCTGGGCGACACCATCGAGATCACCGAAAGCCGCCCGATCTCCAAGACCAAGACCTGGGTGGCCACCCGTCTGGTGCAAAAGGCCGCGCTGGTCTGATGCGCGCCTCGGCACCGCTGCATTCAATTGCGGCGGCGCCGGGCAACTGTCCGAACAAAGCCCTGCAAGCGATTGCAGGGCTTTGCCTTTTGTGGGCGCAGGGCACAACACAGCCAAGCCTTGATGCCTGTGGCTGCACAAAGCCCCGGCGGCTGCACTGGCGCCTGCCCGATCTGCGCGACAATCGCGGCCATGACTTTTGCGCCGCTTCAAAACGACACTTTTCTGCGTGCCTGCCGCCGCCAGGCCACCGACTACACCCCCTTGTGGATGATGCGCCAGGCCGGGCGCTATTTGCCCGAATACAAGGCCACGCGCGCCCAGGCTGGCAGTTTCATGGGGCTGGCCACGAATGTGGACTACGCCACCGAGGTGACGCTGCAGCCGCTGCAGCGTTATGCGCTGGATGCGGCAATCCTGTTCTCCGACATCCTCACCGTGCCCGATGCCATGGGCTTGGGGCTGCATTTCGTCGAGGGCGAGGGCCCGCGCTTTGAGCGCCGCGCCGCTGACGAGGCCAGCATCGCCGCGCTGCGCGTGCCCGACATGGAGCGACTGCGCTACGTCTTCGATGCCGTGACCTCGATCCGCCGTGCGCTGGCCGGGCGGGTGCCGCTGATCGGCTTTTCCGGCAGCCCCTGGACGCTGGCCTGCTACATGGTCGAGGGCGGCAGCAGCTCCGACTACCGCAAGATCAAGACCCTGATGTATGCCCGCCCGGATCTGCTGCAGCGGCTGCTGCAGATCAATGCCGATGCCGTGGCCGCCTATTTGAACGCCCAAATCCAGGCCGGCGCCCAGGCGGTGATGCTGTTCGACAGCTGGGGCGGGGTGCTGGCCGACAGCCATTTCCGCAGCTTCAGCCTGGCCCATACGGCGCGCGTGCTGGCGCAATTGCAGCGCCACGGCCCCGATGGCAAGGACGTGCCGCGCATCGTGTTCACCAAGGGCGGGGCCTTGTGGCTGCAGGCCATGGCCGGGCTCGATTGCGAGGTGTTGGGGCTGGATTGGACGGCCAATCTGGCCCAGGCCCGCGCCCTGCTCGGCGGGCAGGCAGGCCAGCCGGGCAAGGCGCTGCAGGGCAACCTGGATCCGAACGTGTTGTTTGCCCCGCCGGCGGTGATCGAGCAGGAGGCGCAGCGCGTGCTGCAAGACTTTGGCCCACCCCACACGGACAGGGCCTGCAGCGGGCCCACGCACATCTTCAACCTGGGCCATGGCATCAGCCAATTCACCCCGCCCGAGCACGTGCATTGCCTGGTCGAGGCCGTGCACAACCATTCGCGCCGCATGCGCCAGACGGCGCCGATGCCGCGCTGAGGCAGGCATGGCCTGGCAGGGCCGGCCCAGAGCTTTGTGCACACCACGGGCTGTGCGCCTGCTGGCAGCAGTCCGCCAAGCCGATGTTCTCAAGAATTGCTTTTAACCCATTGATTTTCAATGCTTGCATGCATTGCTTAAATCGCAGGCAAGCTAAGCAAGGGCTTGATTTCACAGGCCCTGTGGGCCGATGCCTGCAGCTTCTCCACAAACTTGTCCACAGAAATTGGGGGTTATCCCTGAAATCGCTGCGCGATCAAGCTGTTGCGCGTGGTTGGGGCTGCGGCAAGGGCATCGCAACCGGGCATTGCAGGCGCTGCAGAGGGGATTGGCCTTGGACTTTACCCACAGCGGCTCCCCCCCCAAGGCAGTGGATTTCTTCTGTGGGCATGAGCCAATCGCAAATTCATGAATTCATTGGAGTTTATTGGGTTCTCAACATGTTTGAAGGCACTGAGGCAAAGCCATTGATGCCCTGGCAACAGGCTTGCGAGCCTGCTATGCACAGACTTATCCACATGGCGAGGGCAAGCGCCCTGCATGCGGCAGCGCGCCGCAAGCCTGCTCTATGACGGCAGGGCAGGGCCGCCATGCCTGAGCTCGGTGCGCATTGCATTCAGGTCGCGGTGGACGCGCCGTTTCACAGCGGCATTGGCCATTTGCTCAGCTACCGTAGCGCCAGCACGCTGGAGCCGGGCACGCTGGTGCGCGTGCCCTTGGGCCAGCGCGAAGTGCTGGGCATCGTCTGGCCGGAGCCGGCCGGCCCGGCCCCATCCACACAGGCGGCGCCGCTGCGCGAGGGCCAGGCGCTGCGCGAGGTGCTGGAAGTGCTCGATGGGCAGCCGCCGCTGGCTTCGAGCTGGTGCCGGTTGATCGAGTTCGCCGCGCGCTACTACCAGCGCAGCCTGGGCGAAATGGCGCTGCTGGCCCTGCCTGCGGCCCTGCAGGAGCAGCGCGCCGCGCCATGGCGCAAGCGTCTGGCCAGGCTGGCCGCGCGCGCGCCGGCCCCTGCCGCCCAGCCCCTGCCGGCGCTGCCCGCCCCGGCGCTGACGGCCCAGCAGCACAGCGCGCTGCAGGCCTTGCGCCAGCACGGCGCGGGCACCAGCGTGCTGCATGGCGTGACCGGCAGCGGCAAGACCGAGGTCTATCTGCAACTGGCCGAGCAGCTGCTGCGCCAGCAGCCGCAGGCGCAGGTGCTGTTCATGGTGCCGGAGATCAACCTCGTGCCGCAGTGGCAGGCGCTGCTGCAGGCACGCTTTGGCCCCTGGCTGGGGGCCGATTGCGTGGCCGTCATGCACTCGGGCCTGACGCCCGTGCAGCGCCTGAACCACTGGCTGGCCGTGCACCACGGCCAGCAGCGCCTGGTGCTGGGCACGCGCCTGGCCGTGCTGGCCAGCTTTGCCCGGCTGGCGCTGATCGTCGTCGATGAAGAGCACGACCCCAGCTACAAGCAGCAGGAAGGCGCGCGCTACCACGCGCGCGACCTGGCCGTGTGGCGCGGGCGGCAGCTGGGCGTGCCCGTGGTGCTGGGCTCGGCCACCCCTTCGCTGGAGAGTTGGCACAACAGCCGCGCCGCCAGCGCAGGCGATGCCGGCGGCGGCTACCAGCGCCTGAGCATGCCCGAGCGCATCGGCGGCGGCGCGCTGGCCGCGTTGCGCGTGGTGGACATGCGCGAGCAGCCGCGCGAAGCCGCACTGGCGCCGCCGCTGCTGCAGGCCATGCGCGAGCGGCTCGAAGCCGGCGAGCAATGCATGGTGCTGCTCAACCGCCGCGGCTATGCCCCGGTGCTGCGCTGCGGCGCCTGCGGCTGGAAAAGCGACTGCCCGCACTGCTCGGCGCACCAGGTGCTGCACAAGGCCGAGCGCAGCCTGCGCTGCCACCACTGCGGCTGGGCCTGCCCCGTGCCGCGCCACTGCCCGCGCTGCGGCAGCATCGACCTGGCGCCACTGGGGCGCGGCACCGAGCAGTTGCAAGAGCTGCTGCAGCAGGAGCTGGGGCAATTGGTGCTCAGCGACGGGCGCATTCCACAGGTGCTGCGCATCGACGCCGATTCCACGCGCCACAAGGGCGTGCTGCAGCAAAGCCTGGCCCAGGTGCACCGCGGCGACGTGGACGTGCTGGTGGGCACGCAAATGATTGCCAAGGGCCACGACTTCCGGCGCATCGGCCTGGTGGCCGTGGTGCAGCCCGATGGCGCGCTCTACTCCAGCGACTTTCGCGCGCCCGAGCGCCTGTTTGCGCTGCTCATGCAGGCGGCCGGGCGCGCCGGGCGCGATGCCCAGTACATGCAGGCCGGCGCTTCGCAGCCCGAGCTGTGGCTGCAAACCCACGAGCCCGGCCACCCGCTGTACGCCGCCCTGGCGCGGCAGGACTACCCCGGCTTTGCCGCGCAGCAACTGCGCGAGCGCCAGCAGGCGGGCATGCCGCCCTTCGTCTACCAGGCGCTGCTGCGCGCTGACGCCAGAACGCAGGAGGCCGCCCAGGCCTTCTTGCGCCACGTGGCGCAGCAGGCCCGCGCCGCGCAGCTGCCCGGGCAGGAATGGGTCACGCTCTACCCGCCGCTGCCGCTGAGCGTGCAGCGCGTGGCCAATACCGAGCGCGCGCAAATGCTGCTCGAAAGCGCCTCGCGCAAGGCCTTGCAGGCCTATCTGGCGGCCTTGCCGCCACTGCTGCACCAGGCCCGCAGCCAGGCCCCCAAAGGCCTGCTGCGCTGGCTGGTGGACGTGGATCCGCTGGCCATTTGAGCCCCGCGGCCAGCCTCCTGCGGCACGCCGCCTGGCCTGCCCCGGCGCGCTGCGCCGTCAGCGTGGCAAGTGACTGCGCTTCAAAAGGGCGCGGCTTCAAAAGCCGCGCATTTGCAGCCACTGCTGCGGGTCGGCGCGGTCGGCTCTCCACTGGTTGATCGGGGCGCTGTCGTCGGCGTAGCCCAGGGCGATGCCGAAGGCGATCATGTAGTGCTCGGGCAGGCCCAGCAGCGGCTTGAGCCCGCCTTGGTAGCGGCGCCAAAAGCCCTGGGCGCAGGTGGCCAGGCCGTGGGCGGTGGCCTGCAGCATCAGCGATTGCAGGTAGATGCCCAGGTCGATCCACTGCGCGTGGCCCATGCGCTGGTCGATGCAGACCAGAATGCCCACGGGCGCGCCGAAGAACTCGAAATTTTTGGCCAGTTGCGCCAGGCGCGCGGGCTTGTCGTCGCGGCCTATGCCCAGGCTGGCGTACAAGTCCTCACCATTTTTGTAGCGGCGGCTGCGGTAGGGCTCCCACAGGCTGGGCGGGTAGGAGGGCTGGCGCTCGCTCTCATCGGCCGGGCTTTGGCGCGCCGTGGCGATCAGCTCGGCCAGCGCCGCGCCGCGCAGGGCCAGCACCTGCCAGGGCTGCAGGTTGCCGCCGGAGGCGGCCCGGCCGGCCTGCACCAGCAGGCGTCGCAGCAGCTCGGGTTCGGGCTCCTGGCTGGTGAAGGCGCGCGCGGAATAGCGCGCTTGCAGGGCGGCCTCGACTGTGGTGGCCGCTGCGGCGGCGGGGGATTCGGTATGGGTGTGCATGGCGGTGTGGTGCGTTGAAGGTGGATGGACGATGGTCTGTAGGCGCTGGCGCGCCAGGGGGCGTGAACATGCGCTCAAGCCGGCGCGCGCGCCAGGGCGGCGATGGCCTGGGGCAGCTCGTCCATGTGGGCGATGAAGTGCTGCACGCCGGCCTGGCGCATGGCTTGCGTGTCATGGCCGCT
Organism: Comamonadaceae bacterium; assembly: GCA_030528705.1. GTDB lineage: Bacteria > Pseudomonadota > Gammaproteobacteria > Burkholderiales > Burkholderiaceae_C > Lampropedia. The sequence continues at coordinate 10,600 of JAUMYI010000053.1, forward strand.
TTTGTCGTAGCCGATGACGGTGGCGCCGGCGGCCAGGCCGGCGCGGCTGCCGGGCACGGAGTCCTCGACGACGATGCAACGCTCGGGCGCCACGCCCACGGCAGCGGCAGCCTGCAGGTACACGTCGGGGAAGGGCTTGTTGCGCGGCAGGTCCTGGCCGCTGAAGATGCGCCCCTCGAAGTAGGGCCACAGGCCGGTTTTTTGCAGTTGCAGCTCGAGCTTGTGGCGGTCGCCGCCGGAGGCGCAGGCGATGCGCCCGGCAAAGTGCCGGTGCAGGGCCTGCACGGCCTGCGGCGCGCCGGGCTCGGGCAGCAGCTCGGCGCCTAGGCGCGCGTTGCGGCGCGCGTAGAAGGCGGCCATCCAGGCCTCGGTCAGGGGCTGGCCGGTCTCGGCCTCGATGCGCTGGCGCAGGTCGCGCACGGCCCGGCCGTGAAACAGCGCAAAGCACTGCGCATAATCCAGCGCCCAGCCGGCCTCGTTGAGCATCTGGCACAGCACTTGGTTGGTGATGCCCTCGCTGTCGACCAGCACGCCGTCGCAGTCAAACAGCACGGCATCGAAGGGCAGAGGGTGGGTGTGAAGCGGCATGGCGCAATGGGAATGAAAAAAGGGGGGGCAGCAGGCGCTCAATGGGCCTGCTCCCAGTTGTCGCCCACGCCGATCTCGGCCAGCAGCGGCACCTTCAGCTCGGCCACGCCGGCCATGACGGCGGGGATGGTCTGGCGCAGCCAGTCCACCTCGGCCTCGGGCACTTCGAACACCAGCTCGTCGTGCACCTGCATCAGCATGCGCGTGGCGTGCGGCTGGCTGTCCAGCAGGGCCTGCACGGCCACCATGGCTTTCTTGATGAGGTCGGCGGCCGTGCCCTGCATCGGGGCGTTGATGGCGGCGCGCTCGGCGGCGGCGCGGCGCGGGCCGTTGGGGGAGTTGATCTCGGGCAGGTACAGGCGCCGGCCGAACACGGTTTGCACGTAGCCCTGTTCCTTGGCCTGGGCCTTGGTCTGCTCCATGTAGCGGCGCACGCCGGGGTAGCGTTCGAAGTAGCGCTCGATGTAGTTGCCCGCGGCCTGCTGGGCGATGCCCAGGTTGCGCGCCAGGCCAAAGCGCCCCATGCCGTAGATCAGGCCGAAGTTGATGACCTTGGCGTAGCGGCGCTGCTCGGCGCTGACTTGATCGAGCGGCAGGTCGAACACCTCGGCGGCGGTGGCGCGGTGGATGTCCTCGCCGCGCGCAAAGGCGCGCAGCAGCGCCTCGTCGCCGCTGAGGTGGGCCATGATGCGCAGCTCAATCTGGCTGTAGTCGGCGCTGGCGATCTTCATGCCGGGCGCGGCGATGAAGGCCTCGCGGATGCGCCGCCCCTCGGCGGTGCGCACGGGGATGTTCTGCAAATTGGGCTCCAGGCTGGAGAGCCGCCCGGTCACGGCCACGGCCTGCGCGTAGTGGGTGTGGATGCGCCCGCTGGCCGGCAGCACCAGCTGCGGCAGCTTGTCGGTGTAGGTGCTCTTGAGCTTGGCCAGGCCGCGGTGCTCCAGGATGCGCGCCGGCAGCGGGTAGTCGGCCGCCAGGGTCTCGAGCACCTCCTCGTTGGTGCTGCGCGCGCCGGTGGCGGTTTTCTTGATGACGGGCATGCCCAGCTTGTCAAAGAAGATCTCCGCCAGCTGCTTGGGGCTGCCCAGGTTGAAGGGCTGGCCGGCCAGTTGGTAGGCCAGCTGCTCCAGCTCCAGAATGCGCTGGCCCAGCTCCTGGCTTTGCCGCGCCAGCAGCTGCGCATCGACCAGCACGCCGGCGCGCTCCATCTGCAACAGCACCTCGCTGGCGGCGATCTCCAGCGCGTAAATGCCTTGCAGGGCCTCGCCCGCCTGCAGGCGCGGCCAGAGCGCGCGGTGCAGGTCGAAGCAAAAATCCGCATCCTCGCAGGCGTAGTGGCCGGCCTGCTCGATGGCCACCTGGCTGAACGGGATTTGCGCCGCGCCCTTGCCGCACAGGGCTTCGTAGCTGGCGCCGCTGCGCCCCAGGTGGCGTTGCGCCAGGCTCTCCAGCCCGTGGGGCTGGTGCGCTTCGAGCACGTAGCTTTGCAGCATGGTGTCGTGGCGGTAGCCGCGCACCTCGATGCCGTGGTTGGCGAACACGTGCCGGTCGTACTTGATGTGCTGGCCCAGCTTGGCGTGCTTGGCGCTCTCCAGCCAGGGCTTGAGGCGTTGCAGCACCTCATCGCGCGGCAGCTGCGGGCCCACGCCTGGGTAATCGTGCGCCAGCGGGATGTAGGCCGCCTCGCCCGGCGCGGTGCTCAGGCTGATGCCGACGATCTGCGCGCGCATCTGATCGAGCGAGGTGGTCTCGGTGTCGATGGCCACCAGCTCGGCGGCCTGCCAGCGCG
>JAUMYI010000054.1 GCA_030528705.1 Comamonadaceae bacterium
CACAACCACCGGCTCCACAACCACCAGCCCCGCAGCCGCCGCCTCCGCCGCCTGCGCCTGCGCCCGTCCCGGTTGGTCAGAATCCATTTGACGAGCTGTACGCGCGCGACTTCCGTCTGCGGCCCCTCTCGCTCGATCCGATCGCTCCGGCGCCCAGGCCGCCGCGTGCCCAGGGCCTGGACGATGCCTTCATCGACCCGGCCTATGGCGTGCGCATCTACCGGGCCACGGCCTCCAGCGAGGCCGAGCCCGATGGCAATGGCCTGCGCCGCGTGCGCCATTTCTACAGCCGTCGCCAGGCTTTCAATGCCGACAACAGCCGCTATCTGGTCTGGGGCGGCAATGGCGCCTGGTATTTGTACGACGCCAAGACCTTCCAGAAGATCAAGAAGATCGGCGCTTTGGGCGGCGCGGCCGAGCCGATCTGGCACCCCAGCGATCCGCACAAGCTGTTCATGACCTCCAACGGCGGGCGCATGGTCTGGTGGGTGCTGGACGTGGAGACCGAGAACAAGCAGGTGCTGTTCGACTTCACGGGCAAGACCCCCTGGCCAGAGGCCAGCGATTACTGGACTTACAACGAAGGCACGACCAGCGCCGATGGCCGTTACATGGGCCTGATGGCCACGCGCTACGACAGCGCCAGCCAGCGCGTCAAAGTCTATGGGCTGCTGACGCTGGACTTGGTGGAAAAGAAGATCGTCGGCACGCTCGATGCCGATCGCTTCCCTGTGCCGGGCGTGCGGCCCGATCACGTCAGCATTTCCGCCAGCGGCAAGTACGTGGTGCCTTCCTGGGGCAGCGCCTATGCCTATACGCGCGATTTCAGCCAGGTCAAGCTGTTGGCCAAGCACTCCGGGCATTCGGATCTGGCCTTTGGCCCGGCTGGCGAGGACTTCTTCGTCTGGGCCGATGACGGCAGCGACCCGGCCACGCTGGGCCACGTGCAGGCCATCAACATCGACACCATGCAGCGTTTTCCGCTGCTGGACATTTATCCGGCCCGCGGCGAGTTCTACGCCCTGCACATCAGCGGCCAGGGCTTTGACAAGCCCGGCTGGGTGGTGATCTCCACCTACAAGGATGGCCGCAGGTACGAGGATCCGCCCGGCTCGGGCAACTACGTCACCGAGTTTCCATCGCGCCACCGGCGCGCGCAGTACCAGAAGGTGATCTTGGCCGAGCTCAAGCCCGGTGGCCGGGTGCTGAACGTGGCGCACATCCGCAACTCCAACAACTTCCACCAACTGCCCGGCGCGCAGGCCTATTTCCTGGAGCCGCAGGCCAGCGCCGCGCGGGATTTGAGCCGCATCATCTTCGCCACCAACTTTGGCGACGGCCAGCCAGAGAGCTACGTCATTGGCCTGCCAAGCTGGTTCGACAAGTAGGGTTTAGGGCAATGCTGACAAGTCTCTCGCGCACGGCGCTTTCCTGTCTGGGGCGGTCTGCGGCGCAAGCAAAGCCTCGCAATCGCTCAAGCGATTGCTGCGGTTTGCGCCTTGCACTCCCATCCCCCACACAGGGATGCGCCGCACTGCGGGGACTTGTTTGCCCTAAATCTCAACAACCCCTAGCGCCGTAGCGGGCAAAGGAAAAGGCGCCTTGCGGCGCCTTTTCGTTGGCTTGCTTCGATTGTGTTGCTTGTGGCTGCTGGCGCTTGGGCGCTGCCGCCTGTTTGTCTCCTCGGCCTCTCATGCAGCATGGGCTCGCTTGCCAAGTCCCGCGCTGTGAGTGGCCGCACTATAGGGTTGGCCCGCCAGCCGGGGTATTGGGGCTTTCCCTTTCGGGGCTTTCCCTGGGGCTGGGCGCAGGTCGGCAGCGGCGCTGGCGTGCAGGCTTGGCAGGCTTTTGGCAGGCGTTTGGCAGCCGCTGGCTGCAGGGGCGGCATTTGCAGGGCACAATGCGGCGGTTTTTTCGTGCCGCGCCCGGCGCTGCAAGCCCGGGCCTGTGGCTTGAAGCCTTTTTTCGCCTGTTCGCCCTTTTGCCTCCTTGTTCCTACGCCTGCTGTGACGCACCCTCGGCTCCATCTCCAATCGACGGCTGAGCACCAGCCTGCCCAGGCCTTGCTGCAGGGCCGCTGGGGGGCTGCGGCATTGTCCGAACGCCGCCGCACCAAAGCCTTGATCGGCCAGTTGCAGCGGGCGCAGCGCCAGGGCGTGGCGCATTGGGATTTGCGCCAGGTGCAGGGTTTTGACTATGTCACGGCGCAATTGCTCTGGGACTGCTGGGGCCGGCAAATGCCGGCGCAGTTGCAGGCGCTGCCGCAGCAGCGCGCCATTTTGCAGCGCGTGGCCGAGCTCAGCGCCGCGCCGGCAGCCCCCGTCGAAGGCGCTAGCTGGCTGGCGGGCTTTGAGCACATTGGCCAGCTCAGCCTGGGGGCCTGGGGCCATGCCGTGGGCATGGTGCAGCTGGTGGGGCAGTTGCTGCTCGATGCGCTGCGCCTGCTGCGCCGGCCCTTGCGCGGGCCCTGGCACGATGTTTCGGCCCATTTGTTTCGCATGGGCGCGCAAGCCCTGCCGATCACGGCGCTGGTGGGCTTTTTGATTGGCGTGGTGATTGCCTACCTGCTGGCTTTGCAGTTGCGCCAGTTCGGCGCCGATGCCTTCATCGTCAACATCCTGGGCATCTCGCTGACGCGCGAGCTGGGCCCCTTGCTGGCGGCCATTTTGGTGGCTGGGCGCTCGGGCTCGGCCATCACGGCGCAGATTGGCGTGATGCGCGTCAACGAGGAGCTCGACGCCATGCGCGTGATGGGCATCTCGCACGGCTTCAGGCTGGTGCTGCCGCGTGCCATGGCGCTGGCGCTGGCCATGCCGCTGGTCAGCCTGTGGACGACCCTGGCGGCGCTGCTGGGCGGCATCTGGGCCTCGGATTTCTCGCTGGGCGTCTCGCCGGCCTATTTCTTCCAGACCCTGCCCGCTGCCGTGCCCATTGCCAACCTGTGGCTGGGTTTGAGCAAATCGGTGGTGTTCGGCCTGGCCATTGCCTTGATCGGCTGCCATTGGGGCCTGTGGGTCAAGCCCAATACCGAGAGCCTGGGCAATGGCACGACGGCTTCGGTGGTCACGGCCATCACGGCGGTCATCGTCATTGATGCGGTGTTCGCCATCATCTTCCGCAACGTGGGGTTCTGATGAGCGCGGGCATGCAAGCAGCCACCCAGGCCGACACCGGCGCCGGCACCGACGCTGGCACCGAAGCCAAGGCACTGGTACAGATCGACAAGCTGTGGACGGTGTTCGGCCACGGCGCCAATGCCTTTGCCGTGCACCAGGATCTGGATTTGCAGGTGCGCCGCGGCGAGATTTTGACCATCGTCGGCGGCTCGGGCACGGGCAAGACGGTGCTGCTGCGCCACATCCTGGGCCTGACGCGGCCGAGCAAGGGCACGGTGAAGATCGAGGGCACGGCCGCGGCCGAGCTGCCCGCGCAGGGCGCCTCGGCGCGCATGGGCATGCTGTTTCAGCACGGGGCGCTGTTCTCGGCCTTCAACGTGCTGGAGAACATCGCCTTTCCGCTGCGCGAGCAGGGCAGCCTGCCTGAGCAGGTGGTGCGCGATGCGGCGCTGGTCAAGCTGCAAATGGTCGGCCTCAAGCCCGAGCACGCCACGCGCATGCCTTCGGATCTGTCCGGCGGCATGATCAAGCGCGTGGCGCTGGCGCGCGCCCTCATCATGGATCCGCCGCTGCTGCTGCTGGACGAGCCCACGGCCGGGCTGGATCCGCGCGGCTCGGACGAGTTTTGCGAGCTGCTGCTGCGCCTGCACCAGGAGCTGGGCCTGACGGTGGTGATGGTCACGCACGATCTGGACACGCTCTACGCCCTGAGCACGCGCGTGGCCGTGTTGGCGCAAAAGCGCGTCATCATCGCCGGCACGCCCCAGCAGGTGCTGGCTTTCAAGCACCCCTTTATCGAACAATTTTTCCTTGGCGAGCGCGGCCGCCGCGCGCTGGAGCCCGCGCCCGCTGGCCCGGCCGCAGCCGCCAAGGCGTAGAAGAGATCGTTATGGAAAACAAATCACATGCCATTGCCGCCGGGGTGTTCGTGTTGGCGCTGCTGGCCTTGCTCGCTGGCCTGGCGCTGTGGCTCACGCGCGACCAGGGCAGCTACGAGACCTACGAACTCTCCACCCCCCAGGCCGTCACCGGCCTGCAGCCCCAGGCGGCGGTGCGCTACAAGGGCGTGTCCGTGGGCAAGGTGGCCTACATCGGTTTTGACCGCGAGGTCGAAGGCAATGTGCTCATCCGCATCGAGGTGGACGAGGGCGCGCCGGTGACGCAAAACACCTTTGCTTCTCTGGGCTACCAGGGCGTGACGGGCCTGGCCTACATCGACCTGGACGATGCGGCCACGGCCTTTGCCTCCGAGCCGCTGGTCTCCCCCAGAGGGTACAAGCGCCTGCCCATGCGCCCCTCCAACCTGAGCCAGTTGGCCGCCATGGGCCCGGAGGTCATTGGCGACGTGCGCGAAACCATGGCGCGCATCAACAGCCTGCTCAGCGACGACAACCAGCGCGTGCTGATCGACACCATTGCGCAATTCGGCCAGGCCGCGCAGGGCACGACGCAGCTGCTGGCGCAATTGGAGGGCAGTTGGTCCAAAGACATTGGCCCCGCGGTGGCCAGCCTGAGCCAGGGCATCGGCAGCAACATGCAGGCGCTGAACAAGACCGCTGCCAGCATCAACGCCATGAGCCAAGAGATCACCAAGGCCGTGGCCAGCCTGGGCCGCAAGGGCGGGGTGCTCGATCAGCTGGGCCAGTCCATGCAGTCTTTTGCCGGCGTGGCCGACGAGGTCAACAGCGCCACGCTGCCGCGCATCCTGCGCACGCTGGGCGAGGTCAGCGCCGCCATGCGCGAGATCAGCCTACTGGCGCGCGAAGTGGCCGACAACCCCCAGGCCCTGATCTATGGCCCCAACATGGCCCAGCCCGGCCCGGGCGAGCAAGGCCACGTGGCCCCGCGCCGCCACTGATGGCGCGCGGTTTGGTTTTCCGCATCTCAAAGCAGGATTGCAATCCATGACTTCTTCCCCCATGCCCCCCCATGCGAAGCCCCGGCGCGCCCTGAGCCTGGCGGCGCTGGGCCTGGCCGCCGCGCTGCTGGGCGCCTGCGCCGCCTTGCCAACGCCGCCGGCTGCGCCCGCGCTGTACGACTTCAGTGTGGCCGCCGCCGAGCAGCAAGTCGATGGCGCCAAGGGCGCTGCCCTGGCCGACAGCGCAGCAGCGGCGGCGCAATCGGGCGCGCAGCAACAGCAGCCAGCCCCAGCTCCAGCCCAATCAGCAGCGCCATTGCTGCTGGGCAAGATCAGCGCGCATGGCCTGCCGGCCAACAGCCAGGCCGTGCTCTACCGCTATGCCTATGCCGATGCCCAGCAGCTGCGCGCCTACCAGCAGGCGCGCTGGAGCCAGCCCGTGCCGCAGTTGCTGGGCCAGCAACTGCGCCAACAGCTGGAGCTGCGCCGCCCCGTGCTGGAAGACGGCTTCAGCCCGGCGCGGCTGCGCCAGCAGCAGCAGGCGCCGCTGGCCCTGCAAGTCGATGTGTTGCAGTTCGAGCAGGTCTTCACCAGCGAAACGCAAAGCCATGCGCAGGTGCGCCTGCGCGCCACGCTGTGGGCGCCGCAGCCGCAGGGCGACCGCCTGCTGGGGCAGCGCACCTTCGAATACCAGCGCGCGGCGCCCACGCCCGATGCGGCAGGCGGCGCCTGGGCGCTGGCACAGGCAGCGCAGGCTGCGGTCTCGGCCATCGACGTCTGGCTCAGTCAGATGCCGTAACCAGCGCAAGGCTTTTGAACAGGCGCTGCTTCACGGGCGCCGATTCAGCGGCACTGATTGCTGGCACTTATTGCGCGGCGAACTGCAGCAGCGCCTCATAAAACAGATCCGAGCCATCGGCGCTGTTGCCGGGCTCCAGGCGCATGCGGCTCACAGCGTTGGATTCGGGCGCTTGCAGATGCTTTTGCGGCGCGATGGAGAAGTAATACGGGCTGATGAAATGCGCGCCGGCGTTGTAGTGCCCGGCCAGGGCCTGGGCGATGGCGCGGCGGTCTTTCCACTGCTGGGGGTGGAATTCGGGCACGCCATAGCCCGATGGGCCGGCTTGCAACTGGCCGATCAGGGCCTGGGTCGGCGCTGACCAAACGCCGCCGCCGTAGAGATTGAAGCCCGGCTTCCAGGGCAGGCCGGGCGCCACGCTGCGCTGCGTGGCAAACAAATTCGCGTTCCAACTGGAGTTGAGCTGCGGCAGGATCTGGTGTGAGAACAGCAGCTCGGGCGCAAAGCCGATCTCCACGGCCCAGTCGAACAGGGCCTGCATGTAGCGCAGCACTTGGGCCTGGCGGAACTCGTTCCAGTCGCGCGCCAGCGGGTTGTAGCCCAGCGGCAAGTCCCAGCTTGGGGCATCGAGGTGAAAGCGCAGCGTCTGCGGCCCTTGGCCCTCGCTCACGCAGCGCGGCAGCTTGCCCTGCAGGCTGGTGAAGACGCGGTGTTGGTCGCGCCAGTCAAAGCGCGCGCCATCGCGCCCGAGGATGTTGACCACGCGCTCGTCCAGCAGGCATTCGCGCTGCTCGCGCACGGCGCTGACGCTGACCATGTGCCGCCCGGCGGGCAGGGCGTGAAATGGCAGCTCCAGGCGAAAGCCGCTGGCTGGCGTGCCCACCTCGTCGAGCTGACGGTACACGTCCAGCCGGTTCAGGCCCTGCTGGGCCGGGCCGATGAGCTGGCCGTCCAGGTACACGCGCAGGGCCTGGGTTTTTTGCAGCCCATCCCAGTACCAGCCGTGCACGGCCAACTGGCCGTGGCTGTGACCGTCGTAGTGCTGCAGGTAGGGCGTTTGCGGGTCGTCGCGGAAGTTGCCCGCAGGCGGCTCAATCTGATCGAAGTGCGCATAGCCGGGCGGGGCGCTGCCGCTTTGAGCCTGATCGCCCAGATAGGCGGCATTGAGCGCCTCAATGCTGCCGTAGCGCAGTTGCAGCCAACGCCGAAAAGCCTGCACTGAGGCCGGGCCGTGGTCGGTGACGGCCGGGCGCTCGAACTCGCCCATGCCGTCGGCGAAGTTTTGGTAGAAGTGGTGCGTCTCCCCGCCCAGGAAGATGGCGACGATCTTGCGACGGTGCTGCGGCGCCAGGGCCGCCAGCATGGCATGCACCTGCTGCAGGGCCTGGCGCTTGTAGCGGTTGACGGCCAGCTCGGGGTTGGGCTCCAGCGTGTAGGGCACGATGGGGTAGCTGAAATAGTCCAGCGTGCGCGGCTGGCGATCGGCAAACAGGGCCAGATTGGCCGCGTCCTTGGCCAGCTCGGCCGGCAGCGGGCCCAAGGTGTCGAAGTGGGTCGAGGACAGGTACAGCGCCACGGGCCGGTCGAGCTTTTCCAGCAGCCGCAGCTCGCGCGCCAGCGGCGCGGGGTCGAACTGCCACTGGCCATCGGCCGCGCGCTGGAACTGGCTCAGCAGCTTGGTGGTGATGACGTAACCGACCTGGATTTTCCCGGCTGCGCCGCCGGGCTCGATGCGTTCGAGCAGCTCGCCCAGGCGCTGGGCGTTGTCCAGGCCGTGGCGCGCGCAGTAGTGCTCCAGCGTGGCGTTGTCCACCACCTCGGGCGCGCTCTCGCCCTCGGCGCAGTAGGCCAGGCCCTCGACCGTGAGCAGCAAATACATGGGTTGCTTGCGCGGGGCGCGCAACAGCTCGCGCACGGGCTGTTGCAGCCGGGGCAGGGCCTGTGGCGTGGCCTCGGGCCAGTGCCTGGGCAGGCCCTGCAGGCCCCAGAACAGGCTGAGTGCAGACAAGGCGAGGGCGGCGGGGAGGGCGGCGCGCATGGTCGCAGGGGCAGGCAAAAAGGTGTGGTCTTGGGGCAGGGCGGCAACTTGGCGATGGTGGCGGCGCAGCAGTTCAGGAGCCAAAGGAAGTGCGCGCTCAGCGCGCGCTGCTCTCCAGCGTGTAGGCCGCGTGCGGATCCTGGGCCAGCAGGCGCGCCAGCGCCGGCAGGGCCTGCTGCAATTGCGGCGCCAGCGTATAGGGCGGGTTGACGACCAGCACCCCGCTGCAAACCATGCCTGGGCGCTGCGCCTGCTGGCCGGGCAGGCGCAAGCCGCTGCCCTGGCCGCTGCGCACTGCCAGCGTGGCATGCAGCCAGGCTTTGCCGGCCTGCTGGGCCAGGCTCTTGAGTTTGCGCGGCAGGGCATGGGCCTCGGGGCGCGGGATGACGGGATACCAGACGATGTAGCAGCCAGTGGCGAATTTGCGCAGCGCCTGGCCCAGCCATTGCGCGGCCTGGGCATAGTCGCTTTTCATCTCGTAGCTGGGGTCGCACAGCAGCAGCGCGCGCCGCGACGGCGGCGGCAGCAGGCGCAGGCTGCCTTGCCAGCCGTCCTCATGCCAGACGTGGCAGCGCGCCGCGTGCGGGCCTTGCTGCAGATTGCCCTGTAGCGCGCGCATGTCGGCCGGTTGCAGCTCGAACACGTGCAGCTGGTCTTGCGCGCGCATGCGCTGTTGCAAGAGCGCCGGCGAGCCTGGGTACACCAGGCGCTGGCCGCCAGCGCCCGCCGCCACGGCCGCGCCGTTGTGCGCCAGCACGGCCTGCACGTAACGCTGCAGCGCCTCGGGCCAGTCGGCGCCGCCTTGGCCGCCCTCGCCATGCTGGTAGGCCCAGAGCAGTTTCTGGATGCCGTGCTGGCTTTCGCCGCTGGTCTGGGCAAAATCTCCATCGAGCCGGTACAGCCCGTTGCCGGCGTGGGTGTCCAGCAAGGCCAGCGCCGTGTCTTTCTGCAGCAGGTGGTCGAGCGCGGCCAGCAACACGGTGTGCTTGAGCACATCCGCATGGTTGCCGGCATGGAAGGCGTGGCGGTAGCTGAACATGGGCGGCGATTATGGCAAAGAGCGGCCTGCTATCAGAGCAGGCCGCCCACAGGTGGAAAGGGTCAGGCGATGAGATGGCAATGGAGATGGCAGGGTGCGCTGTGGCTGGCCATGCTGGCGGCCCAGGCGGGGCAGGGCCTGCAGGCCCAACCGGCGCCGCTGGCCAGCGGCACGGCGCTGCAGCAGGGTCACGACGCCAACGGGCACTGGCAGGGCGCGCCGCGCGCCAGCGCGCAGCGCAAACGGCAACTGCGCCAGCAAAAGGCCAATCAGCCATCGCAGCGCCAAGCCGGCAGCGCCCGGCGCAGCGGCCGGCAGAAAAACCAGCAAGCCTGCGACATGGCCCGGCGCAGCCTGCGCATCCAGCAAGACAGCGCCAGGCCCGATAAGGACAGGCTCCAGCGGCTGCGCCAGCAGGTGCGGCGCTATTGCTGAGCTGCAGCGGCGCTGCGCAGCCGGGCCTGCCGGGCCTGCGCGGCGATGGCCGGGGCGGGCAGCTCCTTGAGGCGGTGGTCGCTCCAAACCTGACGCCAGGCCTTGGCGCCAGGCTGGCCATTGCGCAGGCCGAGCATGTGGCGCGCGATGTGCAGCGGCGACACGCCGGCGGCCTGCTGGCGGGCCATGTAGCGCACCATTTCTTCCTCGATGGCGTCGCGCTGCAGCGCGCTGGGCGGGCTGCCGAACAGCGCGGCGTCCCATTGCGTGAGAAACCAGGGGTTGTGGTAGGCCTCGCGGCCGACCATCACGCCATCGAGGCGCTGGCCCTCTGCCCCCTGCAAATGCGCCTGCATCTGCGCCAGCGTGGCGATGCCGCCGTTGACGACGATGCCCAACTGCGGGAAGTCGGCCTTGAGCTGGCGCACCACTTCATAGCGCAGCGGCGGGATTTCGCGGTTTTCCTTCGGGCTCAGGCCCTTGAGCCAGGCATTGCGCGCATGGACGATGAAAACCCGGCAGCCGGCCTGGGCCACCTGGCCGACGAAGTCGCGCAGCGGGCCATAGCTTTGCTGCTGATCCAGGCCGATGCGGTGCTTGACGGTCACGGCGATGTTGCAGGCATCGAGCATGGCCTTGACGCAATCGCTCACCAGCGCCGGCTCGGCCATCAGGCAGGCGCCAAAGCTGCCGCGCTGCACCCGCTCGCTGGGGCAGCCGCAATTGAGGTTGACCTCGTCGTAGCCGGCCTCCTGCGCCAGTTGCGCGCAGCGCGCCAGGTCGGCCGGCTCACTGCCGCCCAGTTGCAGCGCCAACGGATGCTCCTCTTCGTTGAACTGCAAGAAACGCTGACGCTGGCCGTGCAGGATGGCGCCGCTGTGCACCATCTCGGTGTAGAGCCGCGCGCGCCGGCTGAGCAGGCGATGGAAATATCGGCAGTGGCGGTCGGTCCAATCGAGCATCGGTGCCACGCAGGCTGTCCACTGCTCGTAAGTGGTTGATTTTTCTGTGGGTGTCATGGCATTTGAAATCATCGCCTGGGCAGCGCCTGCGCACTCCAGAGGGCGCAGGCGCCCAGCTTCACTGCAGCCATTGGCGGTAGGCCTGGCCGGTGGCCTCAGAGACCGAATCCAGCACTTTTTGGTGCGTGACCTGGTGGCGCGCCTGCAGGCGCGCGTCGGCCACCAGGCGCGATTTGCAGAACCAGTGGCAGCTGTGCTGCAACAGCAGCAGCTCGGCCATCAGTTGGTAGGCGCGGGCCTTGGGCGGCAGGCCCTGGGCGTTGTCCACCGCCGCGCGCACGCCCTGGGCATGCAGGCGCAGCAGGGCCTTGAAGTCGCGCGTGGCCGCTGGCAGCAGCCGCTCCACATAGGGCAGGCACAGGGCCCAGCGGCCGATGCGGGTGCGCTCTGCCGGGGCCTGGGCGATGGCGGCGCTGAGGCGCTCGATGTGCTCGGCCACGCTGCGCTCGCTGTGGGCGAAGGTGCCCCAGATTTGCGCCTGGCGCTGCGGGTCATCCTCATGGATGGCGCGCAGATAGCCCTGCGTGAGCAGGCCCATGTGGTGCTCGATCTTCAGCCCCGCCAGGTGCTGGCCCAGAAAAGCGATGCGCTGGCGCTGGTAGCGCAGGCGCAGCGCCCAGCCGAGCACGGCCAGCAGCAGCAAAAGGGAGAGCCCGTCCGTCATCATGGCCGGCTCCGTCACACGTCGATGTCCACGGCGTGGCCGTGCAGCTCCATCAGCTCGCGGCGCGCGCCGGCCTCGCCCTTGCCCATGAGCTGGGTGAAAAAGCCCTCGGTCTGGGCGAAGTCGAAGGCCCCCAGTTGCACGGGCAGCAGGCGGCGGGTGTCGGGGTTGAGGGTGGTTTCCCACAGTTGCTCGGCGTTCATCTCGCCCAGGCCCTTGAAGCGGCCAATGCTCCAGGCGCCTTCTTTCACGCCGTCCTTGCGCAGTTTGTCCAGCGCGCGTTGCAGTTCCTGCTCGCTCAAGACGTAGAGCTTGGCGGCGGGCTTTTTGCCGCGCGCGGGCACGGCGATGCTGTAGAGCGGCGGCTGGGCCACAAAGACGTGCCCGGCTTCGATCAGCTTGGGGAAGTGGCGGAAAAACAGCGTCAGCAGCAGCACCTGGATGTGCGCGCCGTCCACGTCGGCGTCGCTCAGGATGCAGATCTTGCCGTAGCGCAGACCGGAGAGATCGACCTCATCGCCTGGCCCGTGCGGATCGACGCCGATGGCCACGGCGATGTCGTGCACCTCGGTGTTGGCAAACAGGCGCTCGCGCTCGACCTCCCAGGTGTTGAGCACCTTGCCGCGCAGCGGCAGCACGGCTTGGGTTTCCTTGTCGCGGCCCATCTTGGCGCTGCCGCCGGCCGAATCGCCCTCGACCAGAAAGACCTCGTTGTAGGCCAGGTCGCGGCTTTCGCAATCGGTGAGCTTGCCCGGCAGCACGGCCACGCCCGAGCCTTTGCGTTTTTCCACCTTTTGCCCGGCCCTCTGGCGCGTTTGCGCCGCGCGGATGGCCAGCTCGGCAATGCGGCGGCCGTAGTCCACGTGCTGGTTCAGCCACAGCTCCATGGCCGGCTTGACGAAGCCCGAGACCAGCCGCACGGCATCGCGGGAGTTGAGCTTTTCCTTGATCTGGCCCTGAAATTGCGGGTCGAGAATCTTGGCCGAGAGCACGTAGCTGGCGCGCGAGAACACGTCCTCGGGCATGAGCTTGACGCCCTTGGGCAGCAGCGCATGCATGTCGATGAAGCTTTTGACGGCTTGGAACAGCCCGTCGCGCAGGCCGCTATCGTGCGTGCCGCCGGCCGTGGTGGGAATCAGGTTGACGTAGCTCTCGCGCAGCGGCTGGCCTTCCTCGGTGAAGGCCACGCACCAGGCCGCGCCTTCGCCTGCGGCAAAGCTGTCGCTGTGGCGGTCGGCATAGCCCTGGCCTTCGAACAGCGGGATGACTGGCTCGGCCGGCAGCGCCTGGCTCAGGTAGTCGGCCAAGCCGCCCTTGTACTGCCAGCTCTGGCTCTGGCCGGTTTTTTCGTTGCGCAGCGTCACGGCCACGCCGGGCATCAGCACTGCCTTGCTGCGCAGCAGGTGCAGCAGCTCGGGCATGGGCAGGGCCTTGGACTCGAAGTAGCGCGCATCGGGCCAGACGCGCACCGTGGTGCCCTGGCGGCGCTCGCCGGGCTGGGCCTGGCGCACGTGCAGCGGCTCGATCACCTCGCCGCCGTTGCCGAACACCAGCCGCGCCACCTGGCCATCGCGGTGGATGTCCACCTCCAGGCGCGTGGCCAGCGCGTTGGTGACGGATACGCCCACGCCGTGCAGGCCGCCGGAGAAGCTGTAGGCGCCGCCCGAATCTTTGTCGAACTTGCCGCCCGCGTGCAGGCGCGTGAAGACCAGCTCCACCACCGGCGCGTTTTCCTCCGGGTGCAAGCCAAAGGGGATGCCGCGGCCTTCGTCCTCAACGCTGACCGAGCCGTCCTCGTGCAGCGTGAAGCGGATCTTCTTGCCGTGGCCGGCCAGGGCCTCGTCGGCGGCGTTGTCCAACACCTCCTGGATGATGTGCAGCGGGTTGTCGGTGCGGGTGTACATGCCCGGGCGCTGCT